>JARFQC010000062.1 GCA_029287965.1 Arenicellales bacterium | reverse complement strand
CGCAGCAGACGCGATTATCAAGTTCGTCGACCTGATCCAGGGCAGTAAAAGCTATGCCATCATGCAGCACGCGGGCGACTTTATCATTCACCGTGCAGACGGCCAGTTTGCCTACCAGCTGGCGGTAGTAATTGATGATGCCGCGCAAAAGATCACTGAAGTCGTACGCGGCGCCGACCTGGTCGATTCCACTCCGCAGCAGGTCTTTCTCCAGCAACTGCTTGAATACTCGACGCCCGTGTACGGACATATCCCCGTGGCCGTTAATGCTGCGGGAGAAAAACTGTCCAAGCAGACCGGCGCCCGACCTATTTCGGATCAGCCGGTCATACCGGTCCTGCTCACGGCCCTGAATGACCTTGGACAATCACCACCGGGAATACTGCAGACAGCAACAATCGATGAAGTACTCGACTGGTCGCGGCTCAATTGGCGGATAGACCAAGTGCCTGACAGGTTGGTTCCTGGTTGATCATCACTCAAGGAAGGCTTTGACATCCTTGCTGTCGAAAGGCCAATCCAGCTCCGATGCATTGTCCGGACGGGCAATGACCGGAATCTTCCATGCATACTTGCCAAACACCTGTTCGTCTTCTTCAATATCGATGTGTTCGATATCAAGACCACTAAATGTGCATAATATGGCAAGCCCCTCGTCACACAACGGGCAACCAACTTTTGTATAATAGCGAACCTTCATGACCTCTAACCTGTACCTTGAATGCGTGACACTCTATCTGACAGCCTGACAGCAAGAATCCATGCCGCATTCCTGCTGCTGACAGCAGGGCTTCTGCTGTTCGCGAATATCGCACTGGCCGCAGATAAAGCCAAGTTCGATTACCTGTCCCTCAATCGCAGCGTTGCCTACCTGGATGAGGAAATAACGGTCAGCTATGTAATTGAAATCCCGCTGCAGCATCGGGATAAAAAAGCACGTATGCAGTTCTTCCTCGACAAGAAGGCTGTCGGCGAACAGGAACTTAGCGGTTTTGATGCAGCCGGCTCACTGAAATCAGACTTCAAATTCAAGGCTACTCCACAGGGACGCTTTCAGCTTCGTGCCATCCTTAAGATCGATGGGGTTAAGGGATCGCAGGTAGAAGAACAGCGTAAACTGGCCATCCTGTCGCTGCCCGGTGGTGTGACGAGCGAAAAGGCTGGCGAGGCCGGCACAAAGCCGGATGACCAGGACCCGCTGCCTGACATGACACCCGTCAAGCTCGAAGTCGACAACCCGTCCCCCGTCTCCGGTGAAAAAATCAATATCCGGACAACGCTCGCCAATAACGGTACCGCACGGGCCACTGACGTTAAGCTGAGAATATATGTAGACGGTCTGCCTTTGGGAAAAGACATTAACGTCAACCTGGATCCCGGTAAGCAGACCACCATCAAGACCCCCTATACCCCGACCCGTGTAGGCCAGAAAGACATACTGGTCATGGTCAACCCGGACAGTGAAGTCAAGGAATCATCCGGGCGCAACAACATCATTTCGCAGGTGCTGATTGTTCGCGATAAGAAAACCGTCAGCACATCCAGCGGCGTCAACAAGCCCAGAACCGTGACAAAGAAAGCGGAACCCAAAGAATCCGTCAAGACCAGTACTGCAGACAAGAAACAGGAATCTGCAGCGAAGAAAGCGAAACCTGAGCTCAGACTGACGGCCTACATAGAAACCATCAATGGCATCCATTACACCGAGGATGGCCGCCTGCACGTGTTCATCAGCAACCTCAACCAGGCAGACAAGACGCCTCCGTTCACTATCGGCATTCGCGAAAAGCATGTTTCCGCGAGCAAGTCGTGGCTTGCCAAGGAAAAAGTCACACAGCCACTCGCCCCCGGCACAACCCGACGCATCGCGATCAAGTGGCCATCAAAATACGCGGGTGGAGACCAGGTTTTTGTGGCCGTCGCTGACATTGCCAGCCAGTCAGACAAGTCCCCGAATATTGACCTGCAAACCCGGCCTTTCCGGGTGGTGGCCATCAACCGCAATGCACCGATTGCCGTGGCTGCGAAACCTGAGCCCGCACCTGTTCCGGCACCGGCTCCGGCCGCAAAGGAAAAAAAGACCACCGTCGTAGCCGGCCTGCCAGCGGCTGAAATCATTATCACCCAGCCACGCGAGAAAGAAGTCCTGCAGGCCGACAGCAAGGCAACCATCAGGTGGAAAACACTCGGCAAGATTGGCGGCCGGGTAAAGATTGCCATCCTCGATACGCGCACAGGCAAGAAGATGTTGTCGACCACGACGAATAATGATGGTGCATTCAACGCTGACCTGTCGTCACTGCCAACGGCGCGTTACACCTTGATGATCTCCGCTGAAAATGGCAGTGCTAAAGCCAGGAAAACACGCTTCACCGTTCGCCAGAAAGACCAGGTGGAACAGATATCTGTCACTTCACCGAGACCGGGCGGTGCATGGCGCGGTAAACAGATCATGCCGATCAAGTGGAATAAACCAGAAATCAATCCGGACAAGGTTTACTACAATTTCAATCTTGTTGATGAGCAGACAGGCGAGCAACAGCGGGTAAACATTAATCCCGTTTCAGCCAGCTTCGGCCAGTATAACTGGACGGTTCCGGATGACGGCACCTTGTTTGGTCGATATAAGCTGGAAGTTCTGGCCACAGATGGAACCACTGTTGCCGTGGTTAACAGCCTGGAAATACTGCCCAGCTTCGTTGCCTACGACAAGGTTAACCTGGACCCGAACAAACCCAACAGCATCAACGTCGACCTGGGCGTTTACGACCCGGGCTTTGAAGGTCCGCACTTCCAGTTCACCGTTCGAAACAACGGACCTTATGAACTCGGCGCCGGCATGACAATTGGGTATTCGTTCGTCACCTATTTTGTCCGCCATGTCCCGATACGTTCACGTGACGACCTGGTGATCTGCAAGAGCAACCTGCTGGCAAGGCTCCCGGTAGGGACTGAAGCCAGAGTCTGGCTGGGCAAGGACCCCGACTGTGCCGTGGGCAGCCGTTCGTATGACGAAAAATTTGTCTATGCGGTCACGCGTTTGTCACTGCCAAACAGCATTGACATCAACTTCACTGGCGACAAAAAAAACAACAATATGGTCAGGTACTACTGGTAAGCCGCCTTGCCAGTTTGACAGCACCCAGCAGCGCTATGCCGGTCATAACGATGACCGGGCCGGTCGGCAGATCGAGCTGGAATGACAATAACAACCCGCCGAACATGACCAGCAGGCCGCTTGCAAAGGCCCACAGCATAACGCCGCGCAGGCTGGCGCTTATCGCCAGGCCAATCAACGGCGGAATCGTCATAAGCGCCATCACCAGGATGATCCCGACCGCCTGAATTAGTAGAACGATGGTAATGCTGCTGAGCAGCATCAGTACCGATATCAGAACGCCTACCGGCAGACCTCTCAGCGAGGCAAACTCATCATCGAAACTGACAGCCACCAGGGGCTTGAATAGTGCAGCGATGATGATCAGTACCAGCAAGGTAAACCCGACCATCCACAAAAGCTGCTGCTGGCTGATGGTTAGAATGTTTCCGAACAGGTATGGCATCAGGTCCGGCGTGTAACCGGGCGTAAGGAAAACGAAAATAACGCCGATCGACATACCCGCTGCCCAGAGCAGACCAATCATGGCATCGGGTGGCTGGCGATGGTGGACTATCATGCGTGTCAGCACCAGGCTAACCATGACGGCTGCAAGCAACGCCCCGGCAAACGGGTTAAAGCCGAAGAAATGTGCCGCACCCAGCCCTGCAAACGCACTGTGAGACACACCGCCGCTCATAAATACCATGCGCATGACAACGATAAATGTACCCACGATTGCACAGAGCAATGCGGCCATCACGCTCGCAGCGATAGCATGCTGCATGAAGTCATACTGCAAGGCTTCGGCAAAGCTGCTCATATCAGGAGTGGTCGTGCTGCTTCAACACGCGGTGAGGTACACCGTGCGCGACAAGTTCAACCGGGCAGCCATAGGCCTCTTCCATCACCTCGCTGTCCAGTTCGCCGTCGCCATGGAAGTAAAGCTGCGTGTTGACGCAGGCGATATGCATGACGTCCGATGCAAAGGCCGTAATGTCGTGGGTCACGATGATGATCGGTATGCGCTTATTGAGTTCTTTGAGAATTTCCGTCAGTGCATAACGTGAGTCCTGGTCAATCGACGCAATCGGCTCATCAAGAAACAGGATGTCAGGATTCGTCACCAGGGCGCGTGCAATCAGTACACGCTGCAGCTGTCCTCCAGACAGTTCGCCGACCGGTTTATCGGCTATCTGCATCAGCCCCAGCTTTTCGAGTATGTCTGCCACCTGGTGTTCGTCGTCGGCCGTGCGGCGCTGAAAGAGCCTGCCGCTCTTCAAACGTCCCATCATCACGACTTCGCTTACGCACAGCGGGAAGCTGCGCTCGAAGCTTGCGAATTGAGGCACATAGCCGATATGCCGCTTTGCATGGCGGTCATGCCAGGTAACGCTACCGCTGTCCGGTTCAAGCAGACCGAGAATTATCTTCAACAGCGTAGTCTTGCCACCACCGTTGGGGCCGATAATGGCAAGGTAATCACCCTGATCAATCTGCAGACCGACGTTGTCCAGCACTCTGCCTGCACCATAGGAAAAACAGATATCCTTTATCGAGACCAATGGCTGGTGCGCTCCCGTCATTGAACTTTCCCTCCAGCCAGCGCAGACATCACATTTTCCATCATTTCATCCCAGTCCCTGAGCAGCGGATCGACCACCACTATCTCCCCGTCAAGCTGGCTGGCAATCACGGCGGCATCGCGCTGCGCATGACCGGGCGAAGTTATGATCACCTTGTCGCCATGATGCCTGAAATCATCCAGCATCCGTGCCAGCCCCGCCGGCCCGGGGGCTTTGCCATGATGCTCAATCGAAACCTGCTCGAGCTGAAAATCGCGTTCAAGACTGCCCCAGGCAGGATGGTAGACGACAAATCGTTTGGACCCGCGGCTCGTTGCCATGCTTTGAAAACGCTCGATCAACTGGTCAAGTTGCATGATTAGTGCAGTTGAACGTCCTCGGTACATATCAGCATGGTCAGGATCCTGTCGCGCGAGGATATCTGCCAGCTGTTTTGCCGCTTCGCGCATAACAAGCGGACTGGTCCAGAGATGGGGATCGTCCTCATCAATCGAGAAATCAGGATAAATTAATTGCGCGAGCCGGTACAGGTTGATGCTATCTGCCTGCTGCTGCTCGCTCAGGTGCGGTACAACGTATTTGATTTCAAACGTGAAGGCGGGATGCCCGACGAGAATGACGATTCCGGCGCTGCGCAGTTGCAGCAATGTCCCGGGTGAGGGTTGCGATGATTCCGGCACATGCCCTTCAGGAACCATCACCGTCACCCCGGCCGCATCACCGGCGATTTCATCTACCAACCAGGCCAGCGGTGGAACCGTTGTGGCGGCTTGCAGGGATTTGGCGCTGGCAACAGGTGCCACGGATAGCAGGGACAGCAGCACGGCGCTGATGGCTAGCCGCATTTGTACCATAGCTGTCATACTATAAAGACCTCTGAAATAGCGGCATGAGAGTATGCATGCTCTCGACGATACAATCCATGCCTGAAAAGATTATTCAAGCCACCGGTTTGCGCAAGGAATTCGGCACCACAACTGCCGTACATGAGCTGAGCCTGGACGTGACCAGGGGCAGCGTCTGCGCCCTGCTCGGCGGCAACGGGGCAGGCAAAACCACCACGATGGCCATGTTGCTTGGCCTGGTACGCCCCACTGCCGGTGAAGTGTTCATGTTCGGCGAACGCTTTGACCGGCGGCAGCCCTCAACGCTTGCCAGGATGAACTTCTCATCGCCCTACTTTGACCTGCCCTCACGCCTCACGGTCTTCCAGAATCTGAATGTGTATACGCGCCTATACGCCGTACCCGACGCTGAAGCACGCCTGGACGAACTGGCCCGGGAGCTCGACCTCGCAGGCTTGATGCAGCGGCGCTATGGCTCGCTCTCTGCCGGGCAGAAAACACGTGTTGCGATGGCCAAAGCCATGATCAACCACCCGGAGCTGCTGTTGCTGGACGAACCCACGGCATCACTGGACCCGGATTCAGCCGACATGGTGAGAACCTTCCTGGAGGAATACCGCGCGAAACACGGCATGACGATCCTGATCGCTTCGCACAACATGTATGAAGTCGAACGACTGTGCGACGACGTGGTCATGATGCAAAAAGGCCGCATTGTTGATCGCGATGATCCGGCCAGCCTGCTCGACCGCTACGGACGGGAGACGCTGGAAGAGGTCTTCCTCGACATCGTACGCAGCCCCTCCGGCGAGTACGCCGCCCGATGATCAGTTTTCAACGCATCGGTGCGTTCATACTGCGACATGTCTACCTGATCCGCAGTTCCTGGCCGCGTATCGTCGAGATGATCTACTGGCCCACGGTGCAGATGATTCTTTGGGCTTTCATCACCCTGTTCCTGGCCACCACCAGCAGTTGGGTCGCACAAGGTGCCGGCATTCTGATCTCCGCTGTACTGCTGTGGGATGTACTGTTCCGAGGCCAACTCGGTGTGTCGCTGACTTTCATCGAGGAGGTCTGGTCGCGCAACCTGGGCTATTTATTCACATCGCCGATGCGCCCGCAGGAACTGGTCATCGGCATGCTGATCATCAGCCTGATCCGCACGCTGATCGGCGTCGGCGGCGCATCTCTGATCGCGATAGCCCTGTTCGGTCATTCGATCTACGAACTGGGTCTGCCACTGGCAGCATTTTTCGCCAACCTGATCATCATGGGCTGGGCCATCGGCCTGGTCGTCTCCGGCATCATCATGCGCTATGGTCTCGGCGCCGAAAGCCTGGCATGGATCGCGGTGTTTGCCATTCAGCCGGTCAGCGGCGTGTATTACCCGATTGAAGTACTACCCGGCTGGCTGCAAACCATAGCCTGGTACCTGCCATCCAGCCATGTCTTCGAAGGCCTGCGTGCGCTCATGTTCGACCAGGAATTCCTGTCCGGACACCTGCTGACCGCGTTCAGCCTCAATGTGGTTTACCTGGCAATCTGCAGTGC
>JARFQC010000050.1 GCA_029287965.1 Arenicellales bacterium | reverse complement strand
TACCCGGTCTTTCATCGGGATTTGCAGCCGGATATTCACCGGTTCATGCTCGCCTTCAATATGTACTGTACCGGCATTGAAGCCACCGATATATGAATGCAGAGTCTGTGTTACCTGGGCTGCAGCGATGCCGGCAAGCGCAGCCTTTTCATGCTTGATATCAATTTCATACTCTATGACATCATCGGTCACGCTATCATCGATATCGACCACATCGGCAGTATTATCAAATACCTCGTGGCGAATCTCCTTGGCGATACGACGTAACTGGTTATAGTCAGGGCCGTACAATTCCGCCAGGATTGTGGCGCGCACTGGTGGTCCGGGTGGATCCTCGACCAGCTTGATATTGGCACCCGATTTTTCCGCAAGCGCTGCAACAGGTTCGCGTAGTTGCTGAACGATTTCGATGGAAGTCGTCTTGCGACTGTGCTTGTCCGTCAGGTTGACGCGGATTTCTGCAACGTGCGCGCCCTGGTTCAAACCACTACCGCGCAGCAGCCCGTTGAAATCCACGACGCCTGCCTTGCCTATAGTCGTTTCATAATTATGCACGTGTTCGGTTTCACGCAGTATGTCACCAACCTGGCGTGCGACAATGTCGGTAGCCTCCAGGCTCGTCTCTTCCGGCATGCTGATCGTGACATTAAAGGTATTGGTATTGTTTTTCGGCAGCATCTTGAACTGTACGCGGTCGTAGACCGGCAACAGCATTACCGCAAACAGAAGGCCAACGACAGCAAGCAGAAACATGCGCCGGAACAGCCTTGAATTAAGCATCTTCTTGAAAAGGAAGCCGTAGCCTTTTTCAAGCCGACCGTTGCTGTGATCATCACCGGTGTGACTGTGTTCACCTGTTTCAACCTTGAGCCAGCGACTGGCTGCCCACGGTGCAACGGAATAGGCGATTAACAGTGATACAAGCATGGCGACAGGGACATTGAACGGAATAGGCTCCATGTACGGACCCATCATGCCACTCACCCAGAACATGGGCAGGAAGGCCAGAATGACCGTAAAGGTGGCGATGTTTGTTGGCCGGCCGATTTCATTGACGGCTAGTACGGCACTCTTCATCTTGTCCTTAACCGTGCCACTGTAATGACGGAAGATGTTTTCGATGACGACGATTGAATCATCGACCAGCAGGCCGAGCGACAGGATCAGGGCAAACAAGGTAATGCGATTGATGCTCTGACCTGACATGTAGCCAATTGCCAGGGTAATGAACAGGATCAGTGGGATCGTCATCGTGACAATTGCAGCGGCACGCCAACCGAGGAAGAAGACCAGCAGTAGAACTACAGTACCGATTGCTATGGCAAGGTGTTCCATCAGGAAGTTGACTGCGTTGTTGGCCCGCGCACCATCGTTACGCGTGATGTTGACGTATACATTCCCGGGTATAAGGTCAGCGCGAATTTCTTCGAACTTGTCGAGCACCGCCTGAGAGACTTGCACTGCGTTGCTGCCGGAGCGCTTTGCGATTGCAATGGCCACCGCCGGGACCTCGTTGTTCATCGGTCGTATCCCGTCGTATGCGGGTCCGGCCGCGAAGCGATGTTGTTCACTGATCTCAGAGGGACCATCGGTAATTGTCGCTACGTCTTCCAGGTAGACTGGCTGATGCTGGTGTAGTCCGACTACCAGCTTGCGTACGTCGTCGGCATTGTTGAGCATGCCGCCGGCGCGGACCTGGTACTCAGTGTTCGCCTGTACCAGCGTACCTGCCGAGCTGCGCACGTTGGTCGCATTAAGCACGTCTGTAATTTGCGTCAGGCTGATGCTGTAGCGCTGCAGCTTCTCCAGTTCCAGGTCAACATTAATTGTGCGCGGTCGACCGCCGTGAAGGTAGGATACTGATGTCCCGTCCACACGGCGTAGTACTTCAAGTATGTTGTTGCCGATTTTCCTCAATTCTCCGTCATCAACGGTGTCGGATGACAGGGATATGGTCAGGATAGGCACGTCATCTACATCGACCGGCTTGATCAGCGGTTGCTCGGTGCCCGGTGGTATCCGATCGATATTGCTCATGATCCTGTCGTAGAGCTTGACCAGGGAATCTTCCTTGTCTTCACCGACATGGAAGGTCACGGTGACGACGCCGAGCGAATCAGTGGCAATACCGTAGGTATGTTCAACCCCGCGCATGCCCTGCAGTATCGCTTCCAGTGGTTTAATGATTAGCTGCTCGACTTCTTTCGGCGAGGCGCCTGGCTTGGCCACGATGATATTGGCAGCCGGCACCACGATCTGGGGATTTTCCTCGCGCGGTGTCACCATGAAGGCACCGATACCTGCCAGCAGGGCGAACACGATTACCAGGACCGTCAGCTTGTTGTCGATGAAATAGCGGGTGAACTTGCCGGCGATGCCGAGTTCAGTCGTGGGTAAATCTTTCTGGTCATTCATAACTGATTACCTGCTCTGGTTGGCAGGCCTGACCGGGCTACCATCATAGATGTCATCATAGGGTCCCATGATGATGCGCTCGTTGCCGACAAGACCGCTGCTGACTTCAATGCGAGTACCTTGTTGTTTGCCGGTCTTGATCATCCGGAAACGAGCCTGGTTATTTTGCAGTATGAAAACCCCCGGGGTTCCTGCCAGGTTGACACGTGCAGCAGCAGGTATCAGAACGTTACCGCGTGAATTTTTCTCGACCGTTGTCACGTCACGTTCGACCAGCGGTCTGTCGATGGCAGCTGTAACATGCGGGGCATCATGACAGCTGGCGAGCAGCATGGTTGCTGCGATCACCAGCAAAGCGGAATTCAGCTGTTTCATGATGCATCCTCATCACTGCCCTGCAGCAGGCTGTCCATGGCATGCTTGATGTCGAGCTGACTTTCTCGCTGGCGCAGGCTGGCATTCAACCATTCGCTGCGGCTGCTAAGCAACGCCCGTTCCGATTGAAGCAGATCAATGAGGATAGTGCGGCCTTCGCCATAGCGCTGGTTGACCAGGTCGACAGCCTGTTTCGCCGTCTTCAGGTTGCTGCTGGCCAGTTTTATGCGCTGTTCACCTTCTTCAGCGGATGCATAGGCATCTCGTACCTCACGGCGGATTCCAGCGAGCTGATTTTCACGCTCTGATTCCAGGCGCATCCGGTCGTATCGGGCAGCGCTGATTCGTGTCTTATTGGATCCTCCTGAATAGAGATTCATGCGGGCGCGTGCGACGACGGCCCATGAACCTTCGTCTGCCAGTGGGTCGGTGCCATAGAGATCGCCCAAACCCACCAGTGACAATTGCGGCATGCTGCTGCTTTTAGCTTTACGCATGCGCGCTTCAGCAGCTTCGATACTGGCAAGCGATGCTTTCAGGTCAGCACGATTGGCGATAGCAATGCGCTCTGCTTCGTCCACAGATGGCAATGCTTCAAGCGACTTTGTGCTGTCCCAGTCTGCCACGTCGATGTCCGTGGCCAGGTCCATGCCCATGACCTGCTTCAAAGCATTGAGTGCCTGATCGTACTGGCTGTTGGCTTTTTCTACTGCACTGCTGACACTGGTGTGATAGACCTCTGCGGTCAGCTTGTCTGAAGAAACGATACGACCTTCGGCCAGTAATTTACGCGTCGTATTGACGTGGTTCTTCGCTGCCTGAGTGCCGCTACGAGCAATTTTTCTGGCTTTTCCGGCTGCCTGTGCGTACAGGTATGCTCGACTAACTTCATAAGCAATCGTTGCGCGGGTACGTGCATGGCGCAGGGTGGCAGATTCTGTATTGGCCGTAGCTTCGTCGATTTCTGCCGTGATGCGCCCGCCCGTATATAGCGGAACCTCGATGGAAACGCCTGCCTTGTAACTATCGAAGCTGCCGGGATTGTTGATGTTGTCCGGCTGGAAATCATCAGCTGTAACACTGCGCGTGTTGAGCTTGCTGCCCAGTGCGGCTAATGGGTTGTCTGAGTAAAGTGCATCATAGGTAATGTCCAGGCGTGGTTTGCCTGATGCCTGTACCGTTTTCATCTGTTCGCCGGTTGCCTGCAGGCCAGCG
This sequence comes from Arenicellales bacterium, assembly GCA_029287965.1. Classification (GTDB taxonomy): domain Bacteria; phylum Pseudomonadota; class Gammaproteobacteria; order BMS3Bbin11; family BMS3Bbin11; genus JARFQC01. Next base: position 1,162 of record JARFQC010000050.1, on the reverse strand, counting down.
TGCGAGCTTTGCAGAACGGGACTGAACTGCATTGCATGCTGAATCGCTTCATTGAGCGAAATCTCGCGCGCCAGACCGCTTTGGGTCCCGAGTAGCAACAGGCCAATGCCAGTGAGTGTTCGTATTAAGTGACTCTTTCTCATGTCAGTTTCTCTCGATCTGTTAATAAAGTACCGGACGGCAGGCAATCAGTTGACTGCGTGACCATCCGGCCTATTAATTAGAGTGATTCTCTTATAAAGTGGATTTTACGGACTTGTTTTCGAATACCCAGTGACAAAATCACAACGGCCTGTTGAGAATTCTCATTTCACCGGATTGTTGCTATGCTCATTGGCATAAGAAGATCAGGTACACCATTTCAGGGGGACTAACTGATGAGCAGTACAGCAGCGGATACCAGTAAACTGGAATCGGACCCGATCCAGTTTCTTGCCACCCTATTAAAATTTGCCGTTGATCAGGCGGCCTCGGATATCCATCTGAGAACCCGCCTGCATCCTATCGTCAGAATTGACGGTGAGTTGAGGAAGATGAGCAACTTCCCTGCGCCCAACGCAGAGTTTATGAAGCAGATCACCGACAAGATTATCCCGGATCACAACAAGGAAGAATTTGCGAGCATTCACCAGACCGACTTTTCGTTTGGTCTGAAGGGCATTGGCCGTGTGCGTGCCAACGCCTATTTTCAGCGTGGCAGCATGGCGCTGGCACTGCGTGTCATTAACACGGATGTACCGTCCCCCGAGGAACTGGGTCTGCCTGAAGTAGTCAGGCGCTTCGTCGATGAAGAACGCGGCCTGGTACTGATGACCGGTGCAACCGGTTCGGGCAAGTCAACAACGCTTGCTTCGCTGATAACCGAGATCAACGCGAAGTATTCGAAGCATATCCTGACCATCGAAGACCCGATCGAATACCTGTTTAATGACAATAAGTCGATCATCTCGCAGCGCGAACTGGGCGTGGATACCAGTTCGTTCCCGGCCGCAATGCGCGCGGCACTGCGTGAAGACCCGGATGTGATACTGCTTGGCGAAATGCGTGACCCGGAGACTATTGATATGGCCCTGACCGCTGCGGAAACCGGTCACCTGGTCTTCTCGACGCTTCACTCACCGGATGCCGCCGAAACGATGAACCGTATCGTGTCCGTCTTCCC
>JARFQC010000225.1 GCA_029287965.1 Arenicellales bacterium | reverse complement strand
CACGGTTAGCACCACATGGAAATCCTCCAGTACTCGCTGCGCAAACTGATCACCGGTATCCCCCTGATTCTCGGCGTAACCCTGATCAGTTTCGTCCTGATGGTGTACTACGGGCCGGACAAGACGTACGAACTGGTCGGCAAGAATCCCACCCCGGAACAGATCGCGGAGGTCAGGCACGAGCTGGGTTACGACAAGCCCTTCCTGGTTCGCTACGGGCAGTACCTGGGCGAGCTGGCGACGTTAAACTTTGGCTACTCGGATTCCACCGGAGAACGAGTGAGCAGCATCCTGCTACGGACGATTCCGATCTCGCTGGCGCTGATTATCCCCGGCTTCGTGCTCGGCAACCTGCTGGGTATTGCCCTGGCCCTGGTGGCCGCCTATCACCGCGGCCGATGGATAGACAAGCTCATAATGGGCGGGTCAGTCGTCGGTATGAGCATCAGCTTTCTCATCGTAATCATCGCGTTCCAGATTATTTTTTCGTCCAGCTACGGGCTGAACTGGTTCCCGGTGCGCGGCTGGGAAGTCTACTCGTTCACGGATTACCTGCATTACGTCACCGTTCCTACGCTGGCGACTATTTTCGTCTCGCTGGGTTACAACACCCGCTTCTACCGCGCCGTCATCGTCGAAGAAATGGGACGGGACCATGTGCGCACCGCCAGGGCATTCGGCACACCGCCCGCACAATTGCTGTTCAAGCACATCCTGAAGAACGCCGCGATCCCCATCATCACCCGAATCATGTTTTCTATTCCGCTGGTGGTCATTTCAGGCAGCCTGCTGATTGAAAGCTACTTCGGCATTCCCGGCGTAGGGAAAGTGACCTACGATGCAATCACCACCGGCGATCAGCCCGTGCTCAAGGCCGTGGTCGGGCTTACTGCGGCTCTGTTCGTCGTGACGCTGATCATCAATGACATCCTCTACAAGGCCGTTGATCCCAGGGTGTCACTGGAATGACCGAGCAGACATCGACAACGATTGCCGTAAACACTGCTGAAGGCAGACAGTATAGCGAATCGCCATGGGGAAGAGTCTGGTACAAGTTCCGGCGGGACAGAACAGGCATGCTGTCGCTCGGCATCGTTGCACTCTACTTCCTCGTGGCATTGGGCGTCTGGCTGGGCATCTGGGGTCAGGGCTGGAGCGAAAACACGGGCCCGATGTGGGCGGCACCCGGTACGGATCACTGGCTGGGCACCAATGTAATCGGTCAGGACATTTACCAGCGGGCAATCTACAGCACCCGGACAGCCTTTGAAATCGGCCTGGTCGTCGCCGTACTGGCGACGCTGCTCGGGGCACTGCTCGGGGCATTGTCCGGCTATTACAGCAACACATGGGTTGATGAACTTATCCTCTGGCTGACGGGCGTACTCGACTCCATTCCGTTCTACCTGTTCGTAGCCGCCGTCGCCTTCGCATTGCAGGGCAACCCCTACGCGATGCATATCGCCATGATCTCCACCTTCTGGACCACGACGGCCAGGCTGGTTCGCGGCGACGTCATCAAGTTGAAGAATTTCGACTTCGTTGAAGCAGCACGGGCGATCGGTGTCCCGCAGTTCAAGATTATTTTTCGCCACATCCTTCCCAACACGTTTCACATCCTGCTGGTCCAGTCGACCATCACCTTCGTCAGCGCCATCAAGTCTGAAGTCATCCTGAGCTTTCTCGGGCTGGGTGTGAGTGACGGCGTCTCATGGGGACTGATGATCGCCGAATCTACCCAGGATGTTCAGGCCGGCCACTTCTCCAACTTCATCACGGCATCGGTTTTCCTGTTCGTGCTGGTCATGGCCTTCAACATGTTTTCCGATTCCCTGCAGGATGCACTTGACCCGAAGAAGGTGCACGAATGACGAATTCGCATCCGTTACTGCGCGTGCGCGATCTCGAGATCGACTTCGCCACGGAACGCGGCACTGTGCGCGCACTCGACAAGGTCAGTTTCGACGTGTTTCCGGGTGAAACGCTGGGGCTGGTAGGTGAATCCGGCTGCGGCAAATCGGTGACCGCGCTGGCAGTACTCGGCCTGATCCCCTCCCCGCCAGGCCGGATTAGCGGAGGCAGCATCCAGCTGGATAACAGGGAATTGACCGGGCTGCCTGAATCCGAATACCGGAAAATCCGCGGGGCCGAAGCATCGATGATATTCCAGGAACCCATGACGGCCCTGAATCCTGTTTTCACGATATCCAGCCAAATGACCGACGTGTTGATCAGACACCAGGGCATGGATCGCAAGAAGGCCCGGCAGCATGCCATACGCATGCTGGAGAAGGTGGGCATTCCCTCTCCTGAACGGCGCATAGACGAATATCCGCATCAGCTTTCCGGAGGCATGCGCCAGCGCGTGATGATAGCAATGGCCCTTTCGTGCAATCCGAAGCTGCTGCTCGCGGACGAACCCACCACGGCACTTGACGTTACTACCCAGGCACAGGTCATGGAACAGATAATGACACTGCAGCAGGAGACCGGGACCGCCGTCGTTCTCGTAACCCACGACCTGGCCGTGGTGGCTGAAACCTGCGATCGGGTCGTTGTCATGTATGCCGGCACAGTCGTCGAGCAGGCGCCTGTGGACGACATTTTCACCCGACCGCAACACCCGTACACGGAAGGCCTGTTGCAATCCATTCCGCGAATCCGGCCGCAGAAGCTGGCAGAACTCCCGACCATACCGGGGACCGTACCCGACCTGCTGATGCTTCCGCCCGGTTGCCGGTTTGCCGATCGCTGCTACAAGGCGGTGCCGGAATGCCACGCTAGTGATCCCCGCATCGAATCTGACGGACTTCGGGCCGTCGCATGCTTCAGGCCCAACCGGTGAGCGATTTACTGGAAATCAGGCACCTGTCCAAGCACTTCCCGGTCAAGGGAGGACTGCTCAGGCACACGATTGGCCAATTGAAAGCGGTTGACGATGTCAGCCTGAGCATCGGGTGCGGACGGACTTTCGGACTGGTCGGTGAATCGGGCTGCGGGAAATCGACGCTCGGGCGCAGCATACTGAGGCTGCATGAACCCACCAGTGGCCGGGTTCTGCTTGATGGACGGGACATCACTGCTCTGGACCGCCGACAGCTGATCGACAGCAGGCGCGATATGCAGATCATCTTCCAGGATCCCTACGCAAGCCTCAGCCCGCGCCGCACTATCAGGCAGACGCTGCTTGAACCGCTTGAAACACATGCCATCGGTACCGCAGCAAGCAGACTGGCAAGGGTAATGGAACTCCTCGACATTGTCGGGTTGAACAGCAATGTGCTGCATCGCTACCCGCATGAATTCTCCGGCGGTCAACGGCAACGCATCGGCATTGCGCGCGCCCTGGCGCTGGAACCAAAATTTATTGTAGCGGATGAAGCGGTCTCGGCCCTGGATGTATCCGTGCAGTCCCAGGTGCTGAACCTGATCGCCATGCTGCAGCGTGAGCTGGGCATCGCTTTTCTGTTCATCTCTCACGACCTCGCGGTGGTGCAGCATGTCAGCGACGAGGTCGGCGTGATGTACCTCGGCAGGCTCGTGGAAACGGCTTCCTCGCATGCGCTGTACAGTACACCCAGGCATCCCTACACACGGGCACTGTTGTCTGCCATACCCGTACCGGACCCGAAAACCCGCACACAGAGAATTATCCTGCAGGGAGACGTGCCATCGCCGCTCGACCCACCTGGCGGATGCTCGTTTCGGACACGCTGCCCGGAGGCCATGCCACGCTGCGCGACATCCGCGCCGCCATGGGTGGATCTTTCCAATAACGGGGAGCAGCATCGCGTCTGCTGCCACCTTTATACGTAAACAGGTGAAATATTCCTTTTTTTATGCCTAAATTTACCCACGCGGATAATAAGATTCGTGCTGTATAAATAAAATAGTGTTCGAATCTGCAACCATCTGTTTATAATAACCCCAATAAATAAAGGCTAATCGCAATA
>JARFQC010000004.1 GCA_029287965.1 Arenicellales bacterium | reverse complement strand
TGCGGTAGCACCCGGATCTGCATTTAATGCGGATACCACATCCACCCAGTCAAGTGCATGCAGGTGATAGAAATGCATCACGTGATCATGTACATACTGTGCCGCAATCATCAGATTACGGATAATCTGAGCATTCGGCGGGATAGTGTAGTTCAGTGCGTCCTCAACTGAGCGAACAGAAGCAATTCCGTGCACCAGAGTACAGACACCACATATGCGTTGTGCAAACGCCCAGGCATCGCGTGGGTCTCGCCCTTTGAGGATCAACTCGATACCACGCACCATAGTGCCGGATGAGAAGGCCTGTGCAATTTTGTCACCTTCCATCTTCGCTTCAATGCGAAGGTGCCCCTCAATTCTAGTAATCGGATCTACGACAACACGTTCAGTCATGTTCGTACTCTCTTCAGGAATTCAGTAAATCTTCAAGGATCCGGTACTGCTGCCCGGTTTCTTGTGATTCAGCATCAGTATTCGCATCAATAATCGAGCATGTGCGAGCCATACGGGAATTCATTGCTGCGGTCCAGGCTGGACCGTCACCGCTAATATCTTTTTCTGGCGCAACGATTGCCGATGCTGCCCGTGCGACAAAGTAACCAGCTTGCTCTGACCAGTCTGCATCGGCCCCGCATCGCGTGTAGCAATCAAGCGCGGCAGCCTTGGCTGACTTGAATGCAGCAGCCAACTCATCTTCAGCAGCATCCTTGTTCTTTGCCACGCGTATGGCAAATGAGATGCGCTCGTCATCTGCCAAAGATATGACATGCTCTACAAATCGTGCACCAACAGCTCGTTGATCGGCCAGACTCAGCTGCTGCAGGCCTTGTTTGAACTGGGTTTCATTCGTGATCTCAGTCATCGTTGCTAGCCCTCAGTCTTATTATCTTCAACAAGATGTTCAGCCAGCATCTCGGTCAACCCGACCACTGGTATATCCATTTCGTTCTCTTCCAGGCCTTCCTCGATCTGAATTCGACAGTTGGCACAGGCCGTCACCAGCGTATCGACGTTCAGCTCATCAAGCTGTGATTTCTTGCGCTTGAAGGCCTGCATCTTAAGTTCTGCTGCATCCTCGTTGGCACTGACACCGCCGCCCGCGCCACAACACCAGTTCATGATGCCGTGATCCTTCATCTCAACGAAATCCTTGGAGACCATGTTCAACAAGTTGCGCGGCTGTTCCACGACACCACCACGCCTGACCAGCTGACAGGGATCATGAAAGGTCATTCGCGCTTCTTCGAAGCCTTCGGTTTTGAGCAGTCCTTCAGCACGAAATTCGTCCAGGACTTCCAGGATATGCTTGACGTGAAATGGGAACTTGCGCCCAATGAGATTTGGACCCTCCCATCGTATAGCGGTGTATGCGTGCCCGCACTCCGGGCTGATCACTGTTTTGACCTTCAGCTTTTCGGCTGCTGTTACAACCCTGCTTACGAGTTCCCTGGCAATATCGGATGAGCCGATCTGAATACCTGAATTAGTTGCCTCGAAGGCTTCGGACGAAATCGTCCAGGTCTTGCCAGCCTGCCTGAAAATTTTTGCAACCGCTTCCATGTATTCCGGGTAGTTCATGATTTCCATCGATGACATCAGCATCATGTACTCGGCACCTTCGACATCGAAGGGTATCTCCATGCCAAGGTCTTTCTCTGCGTGCCGCGCCTGCGCCTGCAATGCCGGTAGTTTGACACCCATCGGGCTGCCGATCTTAACTGCACGTTTTGAAGCGCCGATCAATCCTTCAGGAGCATGCCCCGCAGCTGCCATGCCTTCGCGCATCTTGCGAATCATGTAGGTGATGTCGTTACCAACCGGGCAGACCATCGTACAGCGCCCGCATAGAGAACAGGCGTTGTAGCAATATTCCTGCCACTCTTCCAGTTCTTCATCGGTGATCGGCTTGGACATGCCAATGGCCTTCTTAATCCTGCCTATAAGGGTGTATTCCTGCTCCCACAGGCGACGCATCGGTTCAACCTTGTTGATTGGCGTATAGGCCGGGTTTTCTGTTTCGGTATAGAACAGACAGGCTGTGGCACACATACCGCAGTGCGTACAGCTACTGAAGAACAGCGCGATCGGTGTATCGATCTGTTCCTTGAGGGCCTTGAGCCCACGTTCCAGTGTTGCTTCGCTCATTGCTGCACTCCTTTTTCTCCGGCCATCATGCCGTTATACCAACGCGATATAAACAAGGTGAATGCATGTGTCAGCTTGGTGAAGGGGAAGAATACCAGCAGCAGACAAACGCTCAGTATGTGAACGCCGAGCACCCATTCGTAGCGGAAAAACAAGTGGTGATATGCCATGTAACCCGTCAACAGCGGCAGAAAGGTCAGCGCCCATACAACGTAATCCTGCCCAACTGACAGGTACTTGAGAACCGGATTGGTTATACGGTGAAACAGGATAGCCAGCAACGTAATCATGGAAATAACCGTCGCCAGGTCTACGATCGGTGTCGGCAGTGCCGGCCAGCCAAAACCAAGGAAGGTCTTGAATATTTCTATATGCGGCGCCAGAAGAAAGATAGCGATAAACATACCGATGTGAAACACCCAACCGGCTATATGGGTAAACTTGGTATGCCGTGTACTATATGTATCGACATGCCCAGAGCGGGTGACGATTGTCTTAAATCCTTCCTTCACACCGCTGCCACGTAGCTCAGCAAGGTTTTTCTTGCGACCCAGCATAAATATCTCGAAAAACTTCAAGGTCATGCCCAGCACGAAAATGATGGAAGCGATCGTCAGCCCCGGGCCCCTGACCCAAAGCAGGAAATCTACAGCAGTCATGATTTTGCTCCTTTTTCGAGATCATCGACGGTAACCGTTTCATGCTCTCTGGCTGCCTTGGCCTTCTTGCCTCTGTTCAGCGCGCCGGCGGCCAGGCCGATGGCTGCACCGGCCGCAATGCCGACGCCTGCAGCTTTTGCAAGATCCCCGGTAGGTGTCGAAAGCGGTTTGTAGAATCCGCCCATATCCCAGAATCTCGGCTCAGAACAACCCAGGCAGCCATG
>JARFQC010000261.1 GCA_029287965.1 Arenicellales bacterium | reverse complement strand
TCCCCGCAAGTACCTGAAGGCCGCCACGCAGGGCATGAAGGACATCTGCAAGCAGCGTTACGAGGCATTCGGTACTGCGGGCAATGCCTCCAAGATCGACCCGATAAACCTGGAGGAGATGTACAAGCGCTATGCCAGCGGAGAGCTTGACCCCCGCGTCAACTGAGCCATCTGGGGCAGGTTACGGAAAAGGCGGCTTCGGCCGCCTTTTTTATGTGTGCGTCTGTCGGATTACGGTGCTTCGCACCTAATCCGACCTACATATTCCATGGCGCCAGACATCAGAAAATGGCGTCAATTAACAATGGTGAGAGCTCGTTACTATCCGTGGATGGAAAAGGGTGTAGTATCGAGCCATAGGTGTCGCTCGGCCTAATCATCCTTATCGCCTGACCATGAAACGCATCATCCTGCTGCCAATCACCGCCACCCTGCTTGTCGTCACCGGTACTGGCCTGCTGCTGCTTTCCAACCTGTATACCTTCCATCGTCTGACTGACGAGTCGCCGATCGCTGAACTGCGCTTTGCCGGCAGCGGCCCTGGTGAATACCAGGCGAGCATTGCCTACGGTGATTTCTGTACACCCGAGCACTACACGCTGCGCGGTGACCAGTGGCGTCTCGATGCCATGTTTCTCAAGTGGCGGGCCTGGGCAAACCTGCTGGGAATGGATTCCATGTATCGAATTGAACGCCTCGGTGGACGCTACCGCAATGTCGACGATGAAAATGCGTCGATGCCCCGGACCTACGCACTCCACGAGGACAGTGTCATCGACCTGGCCGGCATAATGGCGGACTACGAGGGTCGTTTTTCGCCTGTCGATACGCTCTATGGCAGTTCGGTCTATGCCGAGATGGACCCGGCATACGTCTACCAGGTCTACCGTGCCCAGTCCGGCCTGCTGGTGCGCAGGGTGGTGGCTGACGGCAGCGAGGCCGGTGACGGGAAGCTGACGATCGAGATCAACAAGTCCTGTGCCGGCAGTCCCGGCCTGCTGGAAAGGGCATCGCGACATGCCGAGAGGCTTGCCCGGGATATTTCGGGCTGATTCTGCCCGCCAGTCCCACTTGTTCAAAATAATTAATTAAAACAATAGATTAATAATCTTCCTGTACACCCCATACGGGTGTGCACCAGCAGTTTGCAGCAACGATTTAGACTGACTCAATATTCCTGATGTCCTACCGATACGCCTATATGGAATCCTATATTTCTCTGCCGGTTAGCTCCGGTATACAGGGTCACCCGGATCGGGGCCGGATAAGGCTGCGGGAGAAGTGCTGGCATATGGATCTAACTGATACAGACGACACGCAGCGGGCTCATATAGTGTGCGACGATGAGGCCATGCCGTCTGTTGCCGATTTTCAGGTGGAACAGACGGCGCTGGTTTACACGCAGGCCCCGATTGCCCTGGGTACTGCGCTGGTCGTTGCATTTCTGCTGGCTGCCGGCCTCTGGAACGTCGTCGACCAGGGCCAGCTGATGCTGTGGCTGGGTCTGCAGGTTGTCCAGACCATGTTCCGCGCGGTTGTCGTCTGGCTCTATCGTCGCAGCACGGATATCGCACGCAGGCATACACGCTGGGCGCAGGTGTATTTTGCCGGCACTCTGGCGTCGGGCGTTATCTGGGGCTGTATTGGTCTGTTTATCGGTCCGGACATGCCGGTGACGCACCAGGTGCTCGTGATAATGGGGCTTGCGGGTGTACTGGCGGGGGCCATATCCTCCTATGCCGTGCTGATGCCTGTGTACATCGCCTTCATGGTGCCGGCCATGTTGATAACGGCGCAGTCGATGCTGCTGCATGCCAGCCAGTCGCAGCATGTGATGGGTGTGCTCTTTATCGTCTTTGCCGGGGCGCTGATGATTATCGCGCGCAATTACAGCAGCAGCGTGGCGAAAACGCTCGCGCTGCGTACCGAGAACATGGACCTGCTGGAACGCATGTCGGCCTCAAACAGGGTGCTGGAAGGCGAAGTACGCGATCGAAAGCAGGCAGAAAACGAGCTGAAACGTGACAGACTGCTGTTTACCCGTGGACCGGTAACGGTATTCCGCTGGCGTGCAGAAGACGGCTGGCCAATCGAATACGTTTCCAGGACCGTGGCCCAGTTTGGGTATGATGCGGACGAATTGATTGAGAGTCGTACATCCTTTTCCAGCCTGATATACAGCACTGACCTGCAGCATGTCGAGCAGGCCGAGTTCGACAGCAATGACAGTGGTCTTGTTGCGATGGGTATCGACTATCGGCTAGTCACTGCCGCTGGTGATGTTCGCTGGATGTATGATTACACCGTGCCTGTCAGGGACGAGCACGGTGTGGTAACGCACTACGCCGGTTACCTGCTGGACATTACGGACCGCAAGCAGGCCGAGTTCGAGTTGCAGCGGGAGAAGGATCGTGCCCAGACGACACTGAACTCGATCGGCGAGGTGGTCATCACAACTGACGTCAATGGCCAGATCGAGTACATGAACCCGGCCGCCGAGCAGATGACGGGCTGGGAAGCCGGAATGGAATTGCCCGTGGATTGCCGCTGGAGAGGGTATTCAGCCTGTTCGATGACAGCAGCAAGCTGGCCATCGAGGCGCCCGTGGCGCAGGCATTACGTACCGGCAGAGCCGTCAAGTCAGGAAAGGATTCTGTACTGCAGAAACACGACTCCGGCCGGTACTCGGTACAGTACTCGATCTCGCCGCTGCTGAACCGTGACAATAATGCACTCGGTGTTGTGATCGTCCTGCACGATGTCACCGAGAACAGGTCCATGGCTCGCCAGCTGAGTTACCAGTCGACGCATGATGCGCTAACC
>JARFQC010000256.1 GCA_029287965.1 Arenicellales bacterium | reverse complement strand
CCGCCTGACGGCAGTGGTACAGGCTCAGGAGCAACTGGAATCAGCCAGGGCTTGCCCGGTATGCTGGGGGCAGTGTATTCAGGCGGTGGCAGGTTGATGCTCGGGCCGGCAAGGGGAGGTGGCTGCTTAATGTTTGCCCTGCGTTCGGCTTCGGCCCGGGCTGCTTCCTTTTCCGCTTTCTTGCGCTCGGTTTCGTATTCCTTCAGCGATTGCTCGGTTTCCTTGTTGCGCTGCGCGGCGTTTTCGTATTCCTGCTGGTCGAAGCTGTCCTGCATTTCAACTTTTTCGACCTCCACGGGCAGTTCGTCCGGTGGCAGGTTGCCGTAGTGGACCTGGCCGCTTTCATCCACCCATTTTTTAACCTCGTCACACATGGCGAAATGGGGAATGCAACATGCGAGCAGCAATATATAGAATTTCATGCTGATCTCCTGGTAGTTAAACAAACATGCAATGGCATACCGGCTGTACCTTATTTCGTATCGATGCCCAGCTTTTTCAATTTGCGCCACAGCGAGACACGATCGATACCGAGCATGCGGGCAGCCTGGGTGCGATTGCCGTCGGTCATCTTCAATACGTTGAGTATATGCTCGACTTCCTGTTCCTGCAGTGTCGTCGGGGTCGCGGCCATTTCAGGCTTGAACACCTTGACGGTGAAAGCGCCGAGGCTTTGCGGCAGGTGCTGTACGTCCAGCGTGTTGTCCTGCGTCAGGGCAACCCCGCGTTCAATGAAGTTCGACAATTCGCGTATGTTGCCCGGGTAGTCGTATTCGACCAGTCGCTGCATGGCCTCGGTCGATATCTCCTGTACGTCGCGCCCCATCATGACGGAATACTTGCGTAGCAGGTAGTAGGCCAGCAGCGGGATGTCATCGCGACGCTCGCGCAGCGGAGGCAGGGACAGGGTGACCACGTTGAGGCGGAAGAAGAGGTCATCACGCATCTTGCCGTCGTCGACGGCCTGTTTGAGGTCACGGTTACTGGCGGCGATGATCCGCACGTCGATATCGATCGGGTTGACTGAGCCGACGCGCATCAATTCACGTTCCTGCAGCACTCGCAGCAGCTTGACCTGCATCAGCAGCGGCAGTTCGGCCACCTCGTCGAGAAAAAGCGTGCCGCCATCAGCCGCTTCGAACAGGCCTATCTTGGTGTTGAGTGCGCCGGTAAAAGCACCTTTCTCATGTCCGAACAGTTCACTCGCTGCAATCTCCTCGTGCAGGGCGCCGCAGTTGAAGGCCAGGAATGCCTTGTCCGCACGCTGGCTGTTGTCATGGATATAGCGGGCGAGCAATTCCTTGCCCGTTCCCGATTCGCCGTGGATCACCACGCTGGCATCGGTTTCCGCTATCTGTTTTCCCGTTTCCAGCAGCCGCTGCATCGCCAGGTCCTGGGTGATGATGGTCGCCTGGCCGGCCAGGTGATCGATACGTTCTTTCAGTTCGTTGTTTTCATTTCGTATTTTGCGCAGTTCGAGCGCACCGCGCACGACCTCGCGTGCCTCGGCGAGACGGAAGGGCTTGGCAATATAGTGGTAGGCGCCGGCCTTCATGGCATCGACAGCGGAGTCCAGGGTGGCGTGGCCGGTGATCATGATGACCGGGACATCGGGTGTCGTAGTCTTGATGTGTTTCAGCACTTCCATGCCGTCGATACCCGGCATGCGCAGGTCGGTCAGCACCAGGTCGAATGCCGATTTTTCCATGGCTTGCAGTCCTGATTCGCCGTCCATGCAGGCAGTGATCCGGTAGCCTTCCCTTTCCAGCACATGGGACAGATTGGTCAGTGCAATCTTCTCATCGTCGATCAGGAGAATGTGCGGCTGGGTATCGTTCATTCAGTTTCCTCCTCGTTCGGCAGCGGTATGCCTATTGTGAATTGCGCGCCGCCTTCGCTGCGGTTATCGACCGCGATGCAGGCATCGTGTTCGCTGATGATTTCCTTGACCAGGTACAGTCCCAGGCCGATACCGTCATGGCCGGTCTGGGTAGTGAAAAACGGGTCGAAGATTTGCGCTAGATGGTCATCCGCGATTCCCGGGCCGTCGTCACTGATATCCACGCGCAGGACGGGTCCCGGCTGATTAATCTGGCAGGTTTCGCCGTGCATTTCACCGGTGATGGCGTTGCCCATGCCGGCCCATGTCGTCACCGATGCATTGATCCAGATGTTCTGCGCCCCCGCATTGGCCGCGTTTTTAACCAGGTTGATGAAAACCTGTTTCATGCGTTCACCGTCAACATACATGCGCCGGTCGGGTGCATTGACGATGTGCACCCTGACCGACTCCGGCAACTGACCTGTTACCAGGGCGACAGACGATTCGATCAGGGCCGGATATTCACATTTCTGCACCTGCAGTTTCGGCTGCCGGACGCTGTCCAGCAGGCGACGGACAATGCGCCTGGCACGTTCCGTTTCCTGGTCTATATGTGTCATCCATTGGTCGCGCAGTTCTTTTTCCGAATCATCGGTGCTTTCCTGTAGCAGCTGCACGGAGGTGGAAATGTTCGACAGGGGATTATTGAGTTCATGCGCAACACCGGATGCCAGTACACCGAGCGCTGCGGCCTTCTCATGTTTGCGCAGCCGCGTCTGTTGCGAGCGCGTTCGTGCCAGCATGTCGTTGAAGTGCATGACGACGGACTGTATTTCCTCGTCATTGGAGTTCGGCGTCATTTCGGTGATGCTGCCATCGGCAACGGCATCGAGCTGGTTGGACAGGTCCCGCAGCGGACGCGCAACCTGGCGAACGATCAGGGTGACACTGATGACGCCGAGGATGATGACGATGAACAATGTCGTCAGTACAGCGTTCGCTGCAACCCTGGCGTACTGGGCCAGGCTGGTGCGTTCCCTTTCCCCGAGTTCACGCGCCCACTCGAGCAGTTCCTGGCCGTACCCGCGTATCTCGTCGCGATGATCCCTGGTTTGCCGGCTGGCCTTGTCCAGGTAC
>JARFQC010000061.1 GCA_029287965.1 Arenicellales bacterium | reverse complement strand
CTGGCTAGCTTTTCCATTTTTTCGGCAAGAGCGAAATCCAGTTCGCTTATTCCGCCTGCCTCATGAGTGGTCAGGTCGACGACAACTTTCTTGTAAACGTTGAACCATTCAGGGTGATGGTTCATGCCTTCGGCCACGATGGCAGCCCGGGTCATGAAGCCGAAGGCTTCAATGAAGTTGCTGAAGACGAACTCTTTGTGCAGTTTGTCTTCAATGATTTTCCAGGCTGATTCGGTACCTTCGTTAAGCTTGCCCAGTTGTCGTTGCGTTGCTGCCAGTCCCAGTGGTTCCATGTAAGGCCTCCGTCAACCTTCCTGTAAGCCCAGTGCCGTCAGATCCATTCTGCCGTCGTTTGCAGGCGGGCACCAGAAGTAGCTGCCGGTGATGGGGGTAGTGAATGAGAACAGTGCATCCACAATGCCGTCGTCTTTGCCCAGCATGCGGTTGAGTAGTGCCTCGAAGGCATCGAATGACTTGCCGAAGGCAACAAAGACCAGCCCGGCATATTCATCGTCCATCCAGGGCATGGAGCGGCGTACTACGAAGGCTTCGGGATCGAAGTCCTCCTGCGCAGTGCGCTTGACGTGTGCTGAATCGGGTGCGTCATCTATTTCCTCGTTATCGGTAATGCGTCTGCCGATAGTGTGGTCCTGCTCCGTCGTGGTCATGTCTTCGAAACCGTCCATATTATGCAGCCATTGCTGTACGGCAACGAAGCTGGAACCGTTCATGCCCTCGTCGGTGCTGTTGACAATGGCGGCGTCCACCGCATCATCATCAACAGGATTTTCCGTACCGTCTTCGTAGCCGGTCAGGTCCAGTCCAGTGCCGTAGCGAAAAGCGTCGGTGGAGGATTCAAGGCTGAAGGCTTCAGCCAGGGCCTTCTCTATATGGCGACTGCGATGCAGCAGTTCGCCGCGGTCACTGCCCCTGAGCCAGCACCATAATGATGATTGCGTAGCGGGAATGTCCATGCCACTGCCGGACCATGCCGGGAAGGCCCTGATGCCCGGAACGTTGCCTCCCAGTGCATCGACAAGTGAGACACCGAAACCGACAACCGTATCCTGTGTATCAACTATATCCCGTAGCTCGGCCAATGCAGCGGGTGCACTGTCGATGTTCTCAAGCGTGAAGGTCAGGTAGCGTGCCAGTGACGGTATGTCCTGCAGGATTCCACTTTGTATTTGACTCATTTGACTTCCGGTTTGTGTGCTTGCTGAATGAAAAAGGGGCCGCTGATCCGGCCCCTAGACTGTGACAAACTTCTCGAGATCAGGCAACTTCCATGAATAAAATAGATCAACATAGTTCAGCCAGGTACTGCTGGATGCCATGGATACGGTCTGCCTATTTACGTTTTTCCAGTTTCGAGAATACGATAATGGCAAGCATGGAAAACATGAAGCCCGGAACAATTTCATAGACGTCGAACAGGCCGCCATCGAGTTGCTTCCAGACGATGACAGTCACACCGCCTGTCACGATTCCGGCCAGGACGCCGAGCCTCGAAGTACCCTGCCAGTAGAGGGTCAGCAGCAGGGCAGGGCCGAAGCCTGCACCGAAGCCCGCCCATGCATAGGCCACGAGATCCAGCACCTTGCTGTCCGGTACCATGGCCAGCATCCAGGCACCTGCCGCTATGGCCAGCACGCCCAGTCTGCCGATCACCACCCGGGTGTTGTCTGATGAGTTGGTTTTGTATACTACACGCCAGATATCTTCAGTCAGACTGGATGAGGCGACCAGCAGCTGCGAGTCTGCTGTACTCATGATGGCGGCGAGTATGGCGGCGAGCAGCAGTCCGGCAGGAACAGGGTGAAACAGCATGCCAATGAGTTCAATGAACACGGTTTCCGTATCCGGCCCGCTGAGCGGTGCGGCCAGCGCGTTGATGCCAGCGAGCCCGGCAAGTATTGCACCGGTCAGTGTCAATGCGGTCCAGCTTACGCCAATCAGGCGCGCACGTGGTACGGCCTCAGGACCACTGATTGCCATGAATCGGGCCAGTATGTGTGGCTGGCCGAAATAACCCAGGCCCCATGCCATCAGCGAAATGATGGCCAGCCCCCCCAGGGGTACGCCACTTGCATTGGTCCACATGCTCATGAGTGGCGAATCAGCTGGAAACATGAAGACATTCGGCTGCGCATCCAGTGCATAGAGTGGCACCAGTACCAGCGCGGCGAGCATGAGCAGGCTTTGCACCAGGTCAGTCCAGCTAACGGCCAGGAAACCGCCAATAAAGGTATAGATCACTACAGCCAGCAATCCACCGGTCACAGCCCATTCGTACGGCAGGCCGAATGTCGACTGAAACAATTTACCTGCAGCGACGAGCCCCGAACTGGTGTAGAACATGTAGAAAATCAGGATGAAGATGGCAGCAATGATACGTATCAGCGGCAGGCCGGTTTCAAACTTTGCCGACAGGAATGCGGGCAGTGTCAGCGCATTGCCTGCTGCCTGGCTCTGTTCACGCAGGCGTGTTGCTACCAGTTGCCAGTTCAGCCATGTACCCATCAGCAAGCCGACAGCCAGCCAGATGGACTCGAGGCCGGATGCGTAGGCGTAGCCAGGCAGGCCGAGCAGCAACCAGCCGCTCATGTCTGATGCCCCGGCGCTCAGGGCAGCCGTCCAGCTACCCAGCCTGCGGCCGCCAAGCAGGTAGTCCTGCATGCTGTTGGTGCGTTGCCAGGCGATCACACCAATGAACAGCATCACGCCAAGGTACAGCGCAAAGGTGATGGCGATGGTGGTTGATTCCTGCATATTTATTTTATGTAGAAACCGGGGGTCGCATTCTTGAAGCGTTTATAGGTCCACAAGTACTGCTCGGGACATAGTTGAATGCATTTCTCGACCTGGGCATTGACGCGTTCGACAGACTCTTCCATGTCGGCTGTGGTAATGGCTTCGTCAGAGGGCAGGAATGTCATCCGGTAGCCGCGTGCCCAGGGAAGGCGTTCGACGACGGAGAAGATAACCACAGCATTGGTCTTTCTGGCCAGGTTGGACAACAAGGTCATGCTCAGGGCAGGCAGGCCGAAGAAGGGTACAATAATGCCGCCCTCGGTCGGCACCTGGTCCGGCAGGATGCCTATCAGTTCACCTGCCTTCAGCGCCTTGAGCTGTGCCCTGACGCCGCTGCCATCGGCAGGGACGTACTTGCCACCGCTCGATTCACGGCCGCCATGAATCATGTCATCCAGTCCGGCCATACGCGATGGGCGGTACATGATCGTCAGCGGATACCTGGACGAGACATAGCTGCCGGCAAGTTCCCAGTTGCCCAGGTGCGGGGTGGCGAGAATGACGCCGCGCTGTTGCTCCCGTGCCTGCCGGATGACTTCTTCACCTTCTATCGACCTGAGCAGGGCGATATTGTCTGCAGGCGGGCGTGCCCACATGCGGCCTGCTTCGACGATGGCACGACCGGCATGGCGCATGGCGCTATGGAGCATTTTTCGCTGCTCACGTTTGCTTAATTGCGGAAAGCAGCGGCGGATATTGGTGCGGGCGGTGGCGACGCGCTTGTTGGGCAGCCAGGTAAACGCGGTGCCGATCAGGATGCCCAGTGCATGGTTGAACGCTAAAGGCAGCCGGGCATTGGCTCTAAGCAACCACTGGGCTATTCTGTCCCTGGTCTGGCTCATGTATAGCAGGCATCCTGTTAGTGGCTTTTATTATTACCTGCCTGAACCGGTCAGGCAGTGTAAGGTGTATTGTAAACCCGGCTTGCAGCGGTATGGCGACCAGGCGACCGATTAACAGCCAGTATCCAGCAGAGTAATACTGCCAACAGACATGATCAGTCAATCAACCCTTTTGCTCATTATACTTTGGTGCCTGTACTTCGTCCTGCACTCCGTGCTGGCATCGCTGCGCGTCAAGTCCTATGTCGCAGATCACTGGCCATCACTGATGCCGGGCTACAGGCTGTTCTTCAACAGCGTCGCCATCCTGTTAATTCTGCCACCGTTATATATTATGTTCGCCTACCCGGGCGACACACTGTGGGCCTGGCGTGGTCCATGGTTTTATGTCACCAATGGCCTGGCGCTGTTGGCCGTCGCCGGGTTCATCTGGTCGCTCAGGTACTACGATGGCGGGGAATTCTCAGGCCTAAAGCAACTGCGCGGCAACACGCGCACGGTTGAGGACCAGGAGTCATTCCATATCTCCCCGCTGCACCGCTATGTCAGGCATCCCTGGTATGCACTGGGACTCGTGATCATCTGGACACGCGATATGAACGTGGCTTTCCTCGTTACCAGCATTATGCTGAGCGGCTATTTTATCTATGGTTCACGTCTCGAGGAACGAAAGCTGTTGCAATACCACGGTGAGGTCTACCGCCGTTACCGCGAGAAGGTTCCGGCCCTCGTGCCATTGCCGTGGCGTTACCTGTCACGTGATGCCGCGAACGAACTGCTGGGGGAATCAAAATGAACGAGACAGCTATTCACTTTGCCGGGTTGCACCATGCCAGCCTGTTGATTTCGGACCTTGACGCATCGAGAACCTTCTACGTGTCGGTGCTCGGGATGGAGGTCGATGATGCGCGTCCGGACATGGCCTTCGCCGGCCTGTGGCTGCAAGTCGGCGCACAGCAGATACACCTGCTGCAGCTGGACGAAACCAGCCGGGGGACTGGCCATGCACATCCTGGCAGGGACGCACACACGGCACTGTCCGTCGTATCGATCGAGCCGGTCAGGTTCGCACTGGACAGCGCCGGTGTGGATTACAGTATGAGTCGTTCGGGGCGTCGGGCCTTGTTCTGCCGCGACCCGGATGGGAACGGTCTCGAGTTCATCGAAGTGTAAGCGCGGTTAATCTTTCAGCCGTGACTGGCGCGTCCCGTTGACGCGCTGACAGCGCCACATGCCGACGTCCGGCTTATCACCGACCGGACGGTAGTGTGTGTAGGACATCAGGCGTTCGTGGTCATTCATGCGGTGCTGGAGGTCCTTCCAGTGATCCAGGCGCGCTGTTGACGAACCGAGATACTTGCCATCACCCTCGCGCCGCGAGATCCATAGCCCCTGGCGATTGAAACTGAATACCGGCAGCAGATCGGTGCGTTGCGTGGCGGGCTTGATGTCCTTGTCCAGGCTGTCCAGGATCATCGGTACCGCATCCGGAGTCGGGTAATAGGCGAGCACCATGTGCGCCTGGTTGAGCCTCAGTGAACGGGCATAGATGAAGCGCAGCCTGCTCTCGGGTACGCCCAGCTTGCGCAGTGTGTAGTACTTGGCGATGCTGAAGTCTTCGCAGTCGCCTTTGTTGGTTTCGAGTATCTCGTACGGGGTGGCCCAGTAATCCGCCTTGCCCCATTGCGGCGCGTCGAAGATGTACTCGGTCTTGTTGATCAGGTCATTGACCTTGTGCAGCTTAACGATTTCAGGCCAGCGTTTCCCCACATCCATCAGGCTGCACCATGACGCAACCCGTTGGCGAGTGGCCGGGCCATAGAAGTCTATGGGCTTGTCGACTGTGACGGTTTTTTCTTTCGTTTCGGCAGGCAAGGGTTTTGCGGGTTCAATCGGGGCGCGTGAACTGCAGGCAGACATCGCGATGCAGGCAACAAGCAGGATACCCGAAAGCCTGGCTGTCACCGGATTCAGTCGCGGGTTAACACGTAATGCAGGTTTTGCAGGGGGAGCGGGGTCGTGCCTTGCGTGCGGCTGCTGTGAGTGCGATCTGGTGTCGCTGATCGTAGCCATGTGACCCTGTAGTGACTGGTTTGGCCGATCTTACGAAAATTCCACCCGTCTGGCTAGCCTTTTTTCCAAATATTTACAGATGCTTACAAAATAAACCTGAAGTAGACAATCAGGCTTTGTCCCGGCCGGCCAGGAGCCATCCGAGCAGAAATGCCAGCAAGGAGGCAATGGCCGAAATGATCGCCAGCCATTGAATGAGTCCGGCTGACTCGGCATTGATTTCGTCCATGTCCATCTCGGCCAGTACGGCCCAGGTCGTTTTCTGTCCCTGTATCGGCGCATAGGCAGACAAAACCGGAACACCGCGGTAATCCTCGATGATGCCAATGCCGTTGCGGCCCTCCAGGGCAGCATTGACCGACTCGGTGTCGACCTTCGTTTTGAGTATCGTGTCCTCCTCGCTGAAGCGTGAGCGAGTCCGCATCAGCTTGTTATGACCGACGATGTAGGTTTCACCGCTGTCACCAAGGCTGCGGGTCGGGCGCATGATGCGATTGAACGGCTCCGGCTTCAGCTGCACGATTATCGCGCCGACGAAGCCGCCCTCGTAGTTGACGGCGGTGCCGAGAAAGGCTGCCGGTTTACCATGGCTGGGTGCGTAGCGGACAAAATCGCGTGCATGGATCTCGTTGCTGCGCGGGTCGGCGATGACGTCAGCAAATACCTGGCCGAGTTCGCTGTCCTTGTACTTACCGGTCAGTAAGTTGGTTGCGAAGTCATCTTCCTTGAACACGGTATAGACAATGTTGCCGTCAGTATCGACGAGGAAGATATCGTAGTAGTCCCTGACCTTCGCAATATTGCTTGTCCAGCCATGGTACTCCTGGTGCAACTGGCTGTATGGGCTGCCGTCGTCCGCCATGACCAGGAGATCTTTTCTGCCCAGCGGATTCGGGTTGTCGGTAATGTACTGCCGTTGCAGGATGTTTGTTGCATCATCGCCGAGTTGTTCGAACGCTTCGTCGAAATCAATCAGGGCATGCTGGGCGAATCGAGAGCTGGCAGTGATACGCAGGTCATTGATGACCTGCTCTAGATAATTAGTCACCCGGATACGGCGCGATTCCAGTTCGGAGATGAGCAGTTGTTTCTTGTCTGCAAGGGCATCCTCGTTGGCCTTGAATGCTGCCTGCCAGGTCAGCACCCCGGTTGCCAGTGCAACGGACAGCAACATCACGGTTGCTACAGCAAGTCTGTTCGTTATCTTCATGGTGTTAGCTTTCCAGGTGCTGCGGGTTGTTGTTCTCAGGCTTGCGCACGAACTGGCTGATATCGACATCGTCGATCTGCTCCGGCCGCAAGTGTTCTTCGGCATACTTGCGATAGATGCCCGAGGTCAGGAACAGGTCGAAAAGGTCAGGGCAGATGTGACCATCGTTGCGCATGAAGCTCAGTATGCGTACCGAGTCACTCAGGGTTTTGGCTTTTTTATATGGCCTGTCGGCAGCTGTCAGCGCTTCGAAGATATCTGCGATACCCATTATCCGTTCCGGGATACTCAGATCGTCGGCATTGAGTCTGCGCGGATAGCCGGTACCGTCGAGCTTCTCATGGTGATTGCCGGCCCATTCAGGAACACGCTTGAGCTCTTTTGGAAACGGCAGTTTATTCAGCATATTGATCGTCTGCACGATGTGATCGTTGATC
>JARFQC010000015.1 GCA_029287965.1 Arenicellales bacterium | reverse complement strand
AGTGATTTCAGCAACCGCCTGAGCGTGCTGTCCGGGCGTACCGGGTTGACCTATGGCCGGCTGTCCATACGCGGCCAGAAGACGCGCTGGGGCAGCTGTTCGCATGCCGGCAATATTAGCCTCAACTACAAGTTGCTATTCATGCCGTCCGGGCTGGTAGACCATGTCATCATGCATGAGCTGGTGCATACCCGGTACATGAATCACTCAGCTGGATTCTGGGCCCTGCTGGAGCGGCACGATCCTGCCACACGCGAACACAAACAAGCATTGCGCCGGGCTGGACGCGAGTTACCTGCATGGCTGGCGGAATTGTAGCAGGCCATGCGGAACGGCCGGACACAGTCAAGTCGCCCGGCTCTTCAGGCTAAATCTGCAGCGCAGTACCGCAGATAGCGGGCTTTAGCCGTAATGCAGACCGCATGGTTGGTTGCCGGTCAATAATTTACTCGAATGCTGCTACCGCGCAGCCAACGACATAACGGACATTGAACCATGATCGAAATCGAAACCCTGCAGCAGCGTCTGCGTGAATTTGCCGATGAGCGCGACTGGGAAAAGTACCATTCACCAAAGAACCTGGTTATGGCGCTGAGCGTCGAGGTCGCTGAACTGCAGGAGCACTTCCAGTGGCTCACAGCCGAAGAGAGTCTGGCGCTGGACGAAGAGACGCGCGATGCCGTTGCCCTGGAAATGGCGGATGTGCTGATCTACCTGGTGCGGATGGCAGATCGCTGCGGCGTCGAACTGGCAGATGCCGTCAGACGCAAGCTGGTCATCAATGCGCACAAGTACCCGGCAGACTGAACGTAATTCATGTAGGAGCGGCGGCCCCGCCGCGATCAAGTTTTAGGTTGAGCTCCATCCAGTGGGGGCAATGCTTCATCGCGGTAGATTATTCAATAGCAGGATGATCGCGATGAAGCTTCTTTCCCGTAATATTTTTTCCAGAGCGCCTTTCGCGGCGAGGCCTTCGCTCCTACAATGGGTGGGTAAGTCAGACTTAATTCAAGCGCGCGTCGCCGGCATTCCAGTTTTCCAGGACGGAGCGTTCGATCAGGTCGATCAGCAGGTCGGTGCGGGCTTCCAGATTCTTTGCTTCCAGCAGGGCCTGCTTTTCCATGGCGCTGAAGGGGCAGTACATGGCCAGCTTGTTGACCACTTCGGCCTGCTGGCAGTCCTGCAGCTTGGCGGTGTCGATCTCGGTGTCCAGCATCGGCAGGTATGAAGTCAGCGAGTGCATCAGCCGGCTGATCTTGTCCTGGGTGACGTTCTCGCAATCGTTCTGCACCTGGTCCAGGTAGCGGACCTTGGCCACACGATAAAGGTGTTCCAGGTCCAGTTCCGTTACAATCTCGAAGCGGTACAGGCCGGACAGGGTAATGAGCTTGCGGCCGTCGGGGGTGTCTTCGTGATGCGTTATGTAGCCGGCGCAGCCGGTGGTGCAGACCGGCGGCTCGTGCATGTAGGATTCGCGCATGCGCGGCTGGATTATGCCGATGATCCGGTCCTGCTGCAGACTGTCGTTGATCATGTCCAGGTAGCGCTGTTCGAAAATATTCAGCGGCAGGTTGCCTCCTGGCAGCAGCAGCGTTCCGCTAAGAGGAAACAGCGGTATCTGTTCGGGTAGTTGTAGTTTTGTCATGCTGTGGCGTCGTCCCTGTTTCCAGAATAATAGGCGACCATGTCGATATTTCCAGTTTGAGAGTAATTTAATATGCCGGAAGAACTCATCTGCCAGACCAATGGTCAGGGCCTGGTCGATATCACCGCCAGCGTTGCGGCTATCGTCTCACGTTCGGGTATCCGGGACGGCCTGTGCACTGTGTTCGTGACCCATACATCGGCCAGCCTGCTGATCAACGAGAACGCTGACCCGTCAGCCCGGCACGATATTGAAAGCTGGCTCAATCGCCTGGTGCCCGAGAATGATGCCCTCTACACCCATACCCTGGAAGGCCCTGACGATATGCCGGCCCATATCAAGGCGACACTGACAGCATCGTCGCTGGGAATACCGGTCATGCATGGCCGGCTGGGGCTTGGCACATGGCAGGGGATCTACCTGTGGGAGCACCGCCATGCAGCGCAGCGGCGCAGGCTGCTCATCCATGTCGGATCCTGACTGCCCGCCGATTCCTCCCGCACAGGTGCGGTTTACACCAAGGTATTTCGCGGCAACGATGCTACAATCCGCCGCCGTCTGAAATAACCGGCAGCAACTCCCGGAGAACACCATGAACGATCATATCAAGGACAACATTCAGAACACGGCCACCTGGAAGCGGGTGCTGTTCATTGTCATTTTCTGGCTCATCTTCAACCTGGTGGAGCTGGTCATCGCCGTGCTCGTCGTCTTCCAGGTACTGGCATCGCTCTTCAGCGGCGAGCCCAACCAGCGCGTGCTGGAACTTTCCGACCAGCTGAGTCGTTATGCCTATCGCATTTTGCAGTACGTAACCTTCAATTCCGATGATCGCCCGTTCCCGTTTTCCGACTGGGATCAGGGCAACAACATAATCGACGTCAAGTAACAGGCCCTGGTCATGATGGACGAAAAATATTATCCCCAGCAAACCGAGGCCGAGGTACAGGCCCGCTGGCAGCAGACCAATGCCTTCCGCACGGTCGAAGACCCGGACAGGGAACATTTCTACAGCCTGTGCATGTTTCCGTACCCGAGCGGGCGGCTGCACATGGGGCATGTGCGCAATTACACCATCGGCGACGTCATCAGCCGCTATCAGCGCATGCAGGGCAAGAATGTCCTGCAGCCGATCGGCTGGGATGCCTTCGGCCTGCCGGCCGAAAACGCCGCCATGAAGCACGGCGTGGCGCCGGCCAAATGGACGCGCGAAAACATCGAATACATGCGCGAGGAGTTCAAGCGTCTCGGCTTCGCTTACGACTGGGAGCGCGAACTCGCTACCTGTGATCCGGACTATTACCGCTGGGAGCAATGGCTGTTCACGCGCCTGCTGGAGAAGGGCCTGGTCTACAAGCGCACCGCACCGGTCAATTGGTGTCCGCATGACGAAACGGTGCTGGCCAACGAACAGGTCATCGACGGCTGCTGCTGGCGCTGTGACACACAGGTGGAACGACGCGAGATACCCCAGTGGTTCATGAAGATCACCGACTATGCCGACGAACTGCTGGAGAGCCTGGACCAGCTCGACGGCTGGCCCGAAGCGGTGCGCACCATGCAGCGCAACTGGATAGGCCGTTCGCAGGGTGTCCAGATGGATTTTACGGTCAACGACAGCACAGACGTGCTGACCGTTTACACGACTCGCCCGGATACGTTGATGGGGGTGACCTATGTCGCCGTCGCGGCTGAGCACCCGCTCGCGTTGAAGGCGGCGGAAAATAACCCCGAATTGGCTGAATTCATCGAAGAATGCCGCGGTACCGAGACGGCCGAGGCGGCCATCGAAACGATGGAGAAGAAAGGCATGGCCACCGGTATGACGGTGAGTCATCCGATCAGCGGCGAGTCCGTGCCGGTGTATGTCGCCAACTTCGTCCTGATGGGGTATGGCACCGGTGCCGTCATGGCCGTGCCGGCGCACGACCAGCGCGACTTCGAATTTGCCGGCAAGTACGGCATCGCGATCAAGCCGGTGGTGTATCCCGAGGACGGCGAACTGGCCATGCCGCTGGAAAGCGCCTATAC
>JARFQC010000260.1 GCA_029287965.1 Arenicellales bacterium | reverse complement strand
GGACAGAACCCGGTAAAAGAACTCTGGAAACAATTGAATCCGACAAACAGGGTGAACCATGTCCAGTAGGGATGATGAAACAGAGCCAGCAAGGATGAAATCATGACCATGGTACCGCCGAGTGCGAATAATGCGCGTTCTACAGACATTCTCTATCTCCTGTTTTCGCTATTGATGAAAGTTACTGTTACAAGATATCAATGCACTACACCGACTGGTTTATACGAGTGAGCAACCGGACCTGCATTCTTCCCACGCCCATTGGATTGTAGGCGCAGTGCATTGGCGACAACAACCAGTGAGCTCAGTGACATCCCGATTGCCGCACCCCAGGGCGGTATCAATCCCATTGCGGCAAATGGTACGGCGGTGAAATTATAGGCCGCCGCCCAGGCAAAATTCTGCATGATGTTGCGCCGGGTCCGTTGCGCCAGTTTTCTGGCTTGTGCAACAACAGAGGCATCAGTCCCGAGCACCAGGAAGTCGCTGCTCACATTGGCAATGTCCGTTGCATCGGAAAAGGATATCGATACATCCGCAGCGGCCAGCGCCGGTGCATCGTTAATTCCATCGCCGAACATGGCTACACGGCGACCTTCCGCATGACGCCGGGCAATCCAGTCCAGTTTGTCCACGGGCGAAAGACTTCCGTGTGCATCCTTAATTCCCAATTGATCAGCCAGACGGGAAACGCTGGCGTCGGTGTCGCCGCTGAGGATAGTGAATTGTTCGACGCCATTCTCTTGCAGCGCTGTGAGCATCGGCTGAACACCTTTCCTGACCGGGTCACTGAAAGCGAAGACTGCGACAATTGTCATATCATCTGCCAGCAGCGATACGGTATAGCCACTGTCACGCAGCGCATCCATGTCGGTTTTCAACGCATCAGTCATTGATGCATCTTCAACGAAAGCGATACTGCCAAACCGCCAAGTCCGCCCCTCAAACTGAGCGCTGATACCCGCACCCGGAACATTCTCTATCTGATCAACATCAGAAAGCCGTTCATGGCCAGGTTGTCGTAAAGCTCGCGAGACAGGATGTTCCGAGTCGATGGACATTGAACCGGCAACACGCAAGACATGCTGCTCGTCGATTCCAGGCGCAGGGATCACACGCTCAAGACGTGTTTTGCCAGCGGTTAATGTGCCCGTCTTATCAAATACGAAATGACGACAGGTTGCCAGAGAATCGAGCGTATCCAGGCGTAATGGCAGCACCCCCAGGCCAATCATCCTGCCTGCTCCGATAGTCAGCGCCACCGGCGTTGCCAGGGCGAGTGCACATGGACAGGTAACGATCAGCACGGCAATGGTGCTTGGCAGCCATAGTGCCGGATCGACCTGCAACCAGTACCACGCTGTGCCTGCTGCCAGCAGCAATATTATTCCTACGAAAACAGTAGCGACCTGTTCTGCCAACAGTGCGTAGCGCGGGCGCTGTTCCAGGCCATGTTCGACCAGGCTGCGCATTTCGCTCAGCGTTGAAGCCTGCAAGGTACTTGTTGCACTCATTGTGACGGGCTGATCCCCGTTTACTGAACCCGCCACGACAGTATCCCCGATCTGCTTTAGCACGGGTACTGCTTCACCGGTCAATAAAGATTCATCGAAACTGCTGATGCCATCCGTGACCATGCCATCGACTGGTACGGTCTCACCGGGCTTCAAGCGTATGAGATCGCCTGCTACTATTTCATCAGTTGCGACTTCACAGCGCTCGCCGTCATCCGCAATCCTGACTGCAGTGCCTGGCACGATACTCGCCAGGCGTTCGAGACGGTCTGCAGCAAGTAACTTCCCCTTCAGTTCGAAACGCCGGGCAAGGAGCAGGAAGAATACAAACATTGCGATGGAGTCAAAGTACACATCTTCGGCATGTGTCAGGGTTGCATGGAGGCTGCCCGCGTAGGCGGTCACCATGCCAAGCACTACGGGCACATCCATGCCGAGACGTTTGTTCTTGAGGTCACTCCATGCACCGGCAAAGAACTCCTGGCCGGAATAAGCCAGAATCAGGGTCACGAGTATAAGAGTGGTCCAGCGCCCGATTTCTATCCACAGTGGAAGCTGGCCCGTCGCGTCAGGACCACCAAGGGCATACGTGGCCAGCGAGAAATTCATGACGAGCATGCCCACGGCTCCAGCGAAGAATAGCTTTTCCGTGCTGCGTCGGCGTCTCAGCTTTTGCAAATGATGACTGCGGGATGAATCGTAAGGGTGAGCGACATATCCGATTGCGGCAATCGCCTGTAAAATCTCACTGAGACGGATGAGTTCCGGGTCCCACCTCACCCTTGCTCGCTGCGTGACATCATCGATGTATACATCCTGTACGCCTTCGAGACTGCGAAGATGTCGCTCATTCAACCACAGGCAGGCAGGACAGCGAATGTTTTCAAGAAGCAGATTGGCCTCTTTCCAATCGCTGCTTTGGGTAACGAATTCTTTCTGAATTTCAGGTCGATCATACAGGCCGACACGTTCGAGAAAGTCGGGTATTGCTTCACCGCCGCTCGTGGCGGCTGATTCTGTCCGGTGGCTGTAGTAGTCTGACAGGCCTGCGTCAACGATTGCGCTGCAAACGGCATGGCAGCCATGGCAGCAAAAACTGCGCTCATCACCGTTGACTTCTAGCTTTGGGGGAAGCTCATCGTCCGGCAGCGGTAATCCGCAGTGAAAGCAACCGTCCAAGCCAGCTAACCGTGTTCCGCAATCCGTTGCTGGTCAGACATGACTACAAGTGAGCGAAGCAGAAATATGAAAATGCTGACCAGAAGCAAGAATAACGTCTTCTGATCAGCGTTGAGATAGACCTTAGACATCCTTGTGTGAAAATACCGTGCCTGTCATTCTTCCTCCGGTAGATCGGCAGCATAGTAATCAGCTAGCGCCTCGATTTCCTCTTCCGTGAGAGCTTCGCTGACAACACGCATGCGCGAATAAATATCGTTCTCGCGATCACCGTCCTTGAAGTAGGTCATCATGTCGACAAGATAGACCTTGTTCTGCCCCGCCAGTGCCGGGTGATCGAACTGCCCGCCTCTTCCGTCCCTGCCATGGCAGGCAGCGCAGGCCTTAAGCAACCTTTCCGGATCACCATGCAGAACGAGCTTGCGCACCTGGTCGGTCATCGGTTTACCTGCAGAACGAGGTGGCTCCAGCGATGCGTACCATGCAGCCAGGTCGGCCATTTGCTGGGCAGTTAAATTCTTGACCCGTTTATACATGTCGCGGTCGTCGCGTTTCTTGTCCTGGTAATCTATCAGCTGCTTATAGAAATACGAGGCACTAAGTCCGGCAATATTAACGTCGTCCGGATCATCGGAGATGCCGGCATCACCATGGCACTTGGCGCACTTGCCTTCCTTTGCCAGCGCTTCACCTTTTTCAGGGTCACCTGCCTTGATCAGCTTGACTGTCGGCACATCGAATGCAACCGCTGATGAAGGCTCGGCATGTGCCGCGGGAACCAGAAGAGCCATACCGGCCACTATTGTCATAAGACGCATCATCTTTAAATACTCCATGGCAAAGCACCAAAGGTTTCCATCAGGAAAAATTGCAGAATGGGATAGCCGTAGCTGGCCAGCATATAGATAACAATTATTACCACCCAGAAGCCGAAGCTATTCATCAAGTGCGGCATACGCGCGTTGGAATGCAATGATTCAGCATATTCAACCTGGGGATTGTCCACAGCCACAGAATTGGTCTGGGTTTTGACCAGGTTGTAGATCAGCATCAACGCGGATATGACCAGAATGAGACCGCCGACTATCATCAGCATCTCACTGGTCAGCCAGGATTGAACCAGTTCTGAGTCATACGGTGTTGAAGAAATACGACGGGGCTGGCCGAGAATACCAATCAGATGCCAGGGCATCGTCAACACCATCATACCGATGAACCATAGCCACAACTGGGTCAGGGCTGCACCATTGGAGTACAGCTGTTTGCCAGTCATTTTGGGCCACAGGTAATAGGCAATGGCAAAGTACATAATGACGACCGTTCCGCCGAATATCAGGTGGAAATGCCCGGTTACCCACTGGGTGTTATGCACCATCACGTTCATGGAATAGCTGGCATTGATCATGCCGCCGAAACCACCGAACAGGAGCATCACCATTGCAAGAACGGCGGCCAGAACCATGGGATTATTATAGGGTAGCTTTCCAAGCCAGCCGAACAACCCTGTACCACCCCGAAGGCGGCCGGCAACTTCAAGCGAGGCCCAGACAGTAAAGCCGGTAATCAGCGTCGGCACTGCTACCATCATGGTGCCGGTCATGTGCAGGAATTTCCAACCCGCAGCCTGGAACGGATCCATGTACAGGTGGTGGAAGCCGATC
>JARFQC010000047.1 GCA_029287965.1 Arenicellales bacterium | reverse complement strand
CATCACCAGCTGACAAAGCAGGGCCTCGAGGCCGGGGTTATGGCCCACCAGCAGCACCCGTTGAGCGTCAGCCGGGCAGCTGCCGAGTACGGTAAACAATGAATTGACATTGCCCAGGTAGATCAGCGGTTCCTCTCGAATACGCTCGGTAGTCAGCCCCATTGCCTTGCAGGCCTTGTGTGCCGTTTCCCGCGCACGCACTGCCGGGGAAGTGAGAATAATATCGGGTAGCAGATCCTGTCCCGCCAGCCATGCACCCATGCGCTGCGCGGCCCGTTTGCCCCGGTTCTTGAGTGGACGATGGAAATCGGAGTCAGCCTTGCTACGCGCCTTGCCGTGGCGCATGAGGAGGATATCTCTAGGCATCAACCGCCCCATGCGGGCAAGAGCTTGCACCGCTCTGCCAGTGCTGCGAAATCGATCCTGCCGCGTGCTACGTAGATGTCAACGCCACGGAGCGCTTCGATATAGTCCTGTGGATCCATTGCAGTATGATCCTGGTAAAAACGCCCGTCGGCATACTGGTAAAACGGTCCGGGCGACTTCATGATGGCTGTGAGTAATTCCGGCTGGCTCGCGAGGTCTGCCTGCTCAAGCGAAAGTGCCTCGCTGCTGTCACGCGACCAGTCCAAGATCAGAAAACCGCCCAGTCCGGCCTCGTGTGTAATCCTGCCCTTTCCGTAGAGCTGTTCGATGTCGACGTCGAACTTCTCCTCCAGGTGCCACAATTCCTCGACCGGCAGATCAAGCAGCTGCGCCCGGCGGCCTGCTTCTATCATGGGCTGCAGGCGCGGATTGTGCACGATCGTACCGGGATTGATACGCGGCAATTTGGGTATGCCACGCGCCTTCACCCGGTCGCCCGTTCGCTTGACGAACAGGCGGTCATTGGTCAGGAATGTCATTGCCTCGTCATCCATCATGTGCAGCATCAGGGTAGACTTGCCGCCGCCTGACAGTCCGGCCATGGCCAGGCACCGCCCGTTCGTGACCAGCCCCGACGCATGGCAGATCAACCAGCCCTGCTGCTGCAACAGGTTCATGTACTGCGATGCGATGAAATTGATCAGCTGATTGTCGTAGCGCAAACAGGCGCCGGCTGCGATGCGCTGATCCGCGCTTTGCAGAAATACCATGCCGGTTCGGACCTTGCGCACCAGTCGCCCGCCGTCGATATCGTGATAGCTGTCCTTGCGCCCGGTCTTGCCGGGTTCCCGGCTCCAGTCCGTCCAGGTTATATCGAGGTCGGGTTCATCACGTTCTATCGCGATGACCTCCAGGGCTGCGGCGGAAACCGGGGCGATGACATGGCGGTAATAATCCCGTAGTCGATCTAGCAGCTGACCCGAATTCGAGCGTATCGCCAGTTCGCAGCCCGGCAGCCTCAGGCCGACGCTGCCTTGCTGCAGCACCGCATCCTGTTGAAGCAAGGCCGCTGCGCCATCAACAGTCATCGCACCGGGGTTCAACGCAGGCATTCCAGTGCATAGGCGACGTAACGTTCAGCTACATCGATACCCATGCCCTCTTTAGCGCCACGGAAGCCGCCGAAAGCAGATACCTCGAAGACCACAGCGCCCTGCTCCGTCTCGGCGACGTCCACGGTGGTGAAGTCCAGGTCGAACAGTGACTGGGCATGGCTAGCCAATGCGATGACTTCTTCAGGCGGATCGGCAGCTTCGTAATGACCGCCGCTATGGATAGTCGTATTCCATGCATCGCCTTTACCAACGCGTGCATAGCAGCCGAGATATTCACCACCGAGGAATACCATGCCGAGGTCACGCCCCGGCAAGGCCAGTTTTTCCTGTATGTACATGACCGGATTGTCAGCACGGAAAGCCTCGATGGCCTGCATAGCGGCATCCCTGCCATCGGCGGTGCTGATGACTGTCATGCCGCGTGCCTTGGTCGAGTACAGCGGCTTGAACACCGCATCACCGAATGCTTCGACAGCCGACCATGCAGCAGCGGCGTCCTCGGTGACCCGGGTCGCCGGCATGGGCACGTCACCGTTTCGCAGGGTAACGGTGCAGGCGAGCCGGTCGATCAGGCGCAGCATGCTCTCTGCCGGGCTGAAAACCATCACGCCGGCCGCTTCGGCAACGCGCAGCATCTCCAGCCTGTCGAGCGTGTCAGGGCTGTATGTGCTGCTGATCTTCTTGACAATGAGGCCGTCGAACTCACACAGGTTTGTTCCCTCGTACAGCAGGCTGCCGCTCTCGAGATCCAGCACGACATCGGCCATGTCAATGACCAGCCTGGTTCCGGTTGCTGCCGCAACGGCATCGGCAAGCACCTCCGTGGACCACTTGCCAGGTATACCGACGACTCCTATTCGTTTGCTATCAGGCATTGAACAGTTCCTTTACCGGCACGGTGAATTTATCGTATTGATCATCCGGTGTAGCGAGTACTTTTTCCATCAGGTAGCGCGAGCGCATGAACATACCCCTGGCCATGGTCCGGTCGAGGATGAAACGCGTCGACGTGGCGAATGAACGCGCCAGGCCAATCGCCAGGCGTATATCGAAGGTATTGTCCCGATGCTTGCGTGCCTGTTTCCGGCTGAACTCATACAGGCGCACGGCCAGCTGCCTGGAACGTTGGCGATGGATTCGATCCAGCCCCCGCAAGCGATAGGTGGACACCATGAACACGGATATGTCCTGCACGTAGTCCATGCGCCGTGACCGGTGTACATCGATAAAGTTGATGTGTTTCTCGTCCGGATCGTAAATGATGTTGTCGAGGTTGAAGTCACCGTGTATGAAAACCGAGAACGGTGCCGGCAGCAGTTTTTCCAGGTCCATGGTCCTGCGCACCAGGTCAGCGTTGGACAACAACACTTTTCCGCTCAGCAGCATCGACGGCTGGTCGAACTCGGGGTGTACGGCATAGACATCCTTGAGGCGCTTGTTCAGTTGCTCCATGTGGTCGGCATAGACGGGCTGGTTCTTGCGCGTTTCATTCCAGACTTCCTTGAGTACTTTACCCAGGCAGTCCAGCGCGTCATCGAGCAGTGCCTGCGATTCGTTCAGGAGGATGCTCTCCAGGGTCAATCCCGGCAGGTGTTCGATCAGCAGTGATGCGCTGTCGCCATGCTTGTCATAGGAAAGCACCTTTGGCGCGAGGCCGGGATACAATTCATGCCAGCGCTCGACGCCTTCGAACTCCTCCTTCAGTTTACGCTTGTGGCCGTCCTTGAATATCGCCACGTATTCGCTCGACTTGCCGGTACTCGACCCGATGCCGGATATACCGCTGCCGGAACGGGTCTCGGCAATCGTCTCTACCACCATCTCGTCGGGCGTGCCGTTCGACAGGCGATCCATCGAAGCCTGCAGCGACTGGTAACTATCCATGTCTACCGGTACACCGAGATTGGCGGTAATGATGGATTCGCTGATATGCCGGATAGCGTCGCCCATCTGTTCGATACTATGCGCAACGAACAGTGAGGCAATGATGTCTTTGGTATGGCGTTTCTTCTTTAAGCGCTCGGTATAGTAGCGCATCAGCTTGCCGTGCTTGCGTACCAGCTTCTGTTCCACACGGCCGATCTTCAGTGCGGTTTCGGTATCGCGCTTGGCGATGGATTTCCCGATTTGCCGCAGCGCCTTCTCCAGCTTTTTTAGCATGCTGCGGTAGGCCGGATGCTGCAGGCACTTGCCACGGCTCAAATAGCCAGCGTGGTGCAGACAGTCGCGGCACAGCTCGGCGATTCGATCGAGGTCGCTGGCGATGGTTTCCATGGCGCGCAGCACCTGCGGGTCGTATCCCTTGCTCTTGCGCTGGGTGGAATGGAACAGGCAGGCGTCATGTATCCGCACGCGCAGGTTGGATATATACCCGGCGCGTTCAAGTATCCGCTGTGCGATGGGTGATGCACCGGTTTTAAAGTAGCGCTGCAGGGAATTTACCTGTGACGCCACTTCCGCAACCAGGAAGCGCATGTTATCGCGCACCGTGCGCGGCAGCCTGGATTTCAAGTCAACCGTCTCAGGTAAGTTCCGAAGCGCTCGTCATCGAGCATGGACAGGTAAGGCACCAGTGCGCGGGGATAAACCGGGTTGTCCTGCAATCCTTCCCTGGGTATCCAGACAACATCGACCTGGTGCTTGTCCGGATAAGGACCGTTTTTGGCCATGTAATCATCAGGCACTGTACAGGCAAACAGAAATTCCACCTGGTGACGAATGGTCGGTGGAATAGTTTCACGCGGCTTGTGAAATTCGGCAACATGCAACAGGTCGCCGATAACGATCTGTGCACCGATTTCTTCCCGGCATTCGCGGATAAGCGCCTGGTCCAGCGATTCACCCAGCTCCTGACCGCCTCCGGGCAAAACCAGTCTTTCGCCATCAGCATAGCCGGATTTCTGCTGCATGAGGATATGTCCGTCCCGCCAGATCAATGCGCGTACAGTATTGCGTATACCCGGTATGAAATCGGTCACAGGCTCAACTCATGCGGCGCGAGAATCCGCCGTGCATGCCTGGGGCAACGACGGCGGATTGCGATTTACCTGGTTTTTTTCTTCGCTGCCTTCTTGGCCGCTTTTTTCTTAACGGTTTTCTTTTTAGGCGCCTTCTTCACCGCTTTCTTTTTAGAAGCTTTCTTCTTGGTGGCTTTCTTCTTCACTACTTTTTTCTTGGCTGCTTTTTTCTTCACTGCCTTCTTGGTAGCTTTCTTCTTGGTAGCCTTTTTCTTGGTAGCCTTTTTCTTGCTAGCTTTCTTCTTGGCTGGTTTCTTAGCGCCAGCGCTGCGGGCTGTTTCGCCGAGCTGACTGAAGCGCGACTTGACCACGTCGACTATCTGCTCGGTAATCTCTTCCACTTCCTCGACCAGCGAATGAAACAGCTGTTTCGGGTCGGCATCGGCAACGATGCCTTTGACGTTGGATGATGCATCAGCCGCCGATTTTGCAGCCACCGAGGCCTTTTTGCTCACCGCGTCGAAACCCTCCCGTACCTCTCGCGCCACGACATCGCCTGCTTTCTCGATTTCGTCGATTACCGAGGAGGCCGTGGTGGACACGGTCTTCTTTATGTCATTCATCCTGGTGCTTTTTTTCTTGCTCGATTTTTTAGTAGCCATGACGGAACACCTCCGATTGAAAGTACTGGAATAACTATACCGCAACGCCTTCAATAACAACATATACCGTATGGTCTATGCACAGGCTTCATACTGTCCAACGTCCCTCGCCACACACTAGTCAACAGAAACATTATCGACTCATTGTCCGCTTGCTGAGTATCTATACAGTCTTGTGCCTGTAACTGAACGTATGCTGTAAGCTGACCTGGATTCCGGGCTTTCGCCGGAATGACGAATGTTTAAACCGCTTTAATCATGTTAATGCGTATCGGCGGCTGCACTGGCCTTGCTGCGGCCCGGCAGCGCACGTTCGTACCACCCTTTCGAACCATTGACGATACGCACGACCGACAGCATGACCGGAACTTCGACCAGCACCCCGACCACCGTTGCCAGCGCGGCACCGGAGTTGAACCCGAACAGGCTGATCGCCGTGGCGACCGCGAGTTCAAAGAAGTTGCTCGCGCCGATCAGGGCAGAAGGTGCCGCCACGCAATGCGCAACACCGAAGCGCCGGTTGAGCCAGTAGGCCAGCCCCGAGTTGAAATACACCTGGATCAGGATGGGAATCGCGAGCAGCAGGATGATCAGCGGCTGTGCGAGGATCTGCTCACCCTGGAAGGCAAACAGCAGGACCAGCGTCAGCAGCAACGCACCCAGTGACACGGGGTGCAGGGTCTTCAGGGTCTTGTCGAGCAACTGGTCGGCATTCCTCTGTGAAAAAATCCACTTGCGCCATAGCTGTGCGACGACGACCGGAATGACGATATACAGGACAACAGACAGCAGCAGCGTGTCCCAGGGAACGATAATCGCCGACAGCCCCAGCAGCAGCGCAACGATCGGGGCAAAGGCAAAGATCATGATGGTGTCGTTGAGCGCCACCTGGGTGAGCGTGAAGTTAGGCTCACCGTCGCTGAGATTGCTCCAGACGAACACCATGGCCGTACACGGGGCGGCCGCGAGAATGATCAGGCCGGCAATGTAGGAATCGATCTGGTCCGCCGGCAGCCAGTCTGCGAACAGGACGCGAATAAAAATCCAGCCGAGCAAGGCCATGGAAAAGGGCTTGACTGCCCAGTTGATGAACAGCGTGACGCCGACGCCGCGCCAGTGTTCCTTGACGTGATGCAAGGTCGAGAAATCGATCTTCAACAACATCGGGATGATCATCAGCCAGATGAGTATTGCAACGGGCATGTTGACCCGTGCCACTTCCATGCCGCCGATCGCCTGGAACGGTGCAGGAAAGAAATGACCCAGCGCAATGCCCGCGATGATGCACAGGAATACCCAGACCGTCAGGTAGCGCTCGAAGAAGGCCATGTCCTTGCCGGCAGCCTTTTTCGCCGTGACTTCGCATTGCGCACTCATGCCGCGACCTCGGCCTTGAGATCGTCGAGCAACCTGGCTACCCGCTGGCGGATGTCATCGCGGCTGGCCTGAAAGACCTGCATGATCTCCTCTTCACTGCCCTGCGCCTTGGCCGGATCTTCCAGCGGCCAGTGGATCTTGCGCGTCCCGGCCGGTAACGCCGGGCAATGCTCATCGGCATGACCGCATACGGTCACCACCAGGTCCGCCTGGTCGAGCATTTCATCGGTCACTCGCGTCGACTCCTGGCCGGATATGTCGACATCGGCATCGGCCATTACGGCGATCGCGCGGGGATTCTTGCCGTGTGCCTCTATGCCTGCAGACATGATGGTCCAGTCGGCAGGTGCGGACTGTTTTGCCCAGCCCTCGGCAATTTGTGAGCGACAGGAATTGCCGGTGCAGAGGAACAGGATATTCATGATTGACTCCGGTTGAGTTAGGTCGGTGAAAGAAGATTGAGTGTGTTTAAGACCGCGTCGTTGGCATCAGATTCGGCTGGAATGCCGTTTATCGATTACGCACAACAGGCCGAACCTGGACGGTTCGACATTGATGCAAGGGAAACATGATCGCGAGCATAAGGCGCGTTGTCGCTCACACCTGCGAGACTTGCTGTCAGTACATCGCCGGCCCAGCCGGGCAAATCGTCATGCAAACGGTAGTAGACCCATTGCCCCTGGCGCCTGTCGCTGACGATGTTCCACTCTCGCAAATGGGCCAGGTGACGCGAAATCATCGGTTGAGACACGTTCAGCGCATGCATGAGTTCACACACGCACAACTCCCCTTCGCGCTGCAGCAGCATCAATACGCGCAGCCTGAGCTGATGCGACATGGCGCTGAATAACATTTCGGCATGCAGTTTCATGGGCGTGAATATATGCTTTTTCATATATTCCGTAAAGCATATATATCCAGACACTGACAGGCTAAATGGTGTTACATCGGAGTAATAAAGCGGGAGTTTACGGGACCGGGTGAACCTGAACGCGGCACCCTGTTTTTAACTGAGCAGTTGCGCCTTTATTGCCCCGGTAATCTTGTGCAGTTCTTCGTCTGAATACGCTCTGCGTTCTTGCCTGCCCCACACAACATCGGGCCAGCAGTAGTCGGCCGGATCACGCCCCACGACATGGATGTGCAACTGGCTGACGACGTTGCCGATCGCCGCGGTATTCAGCTTCGTAATGTTGAAATTTTCTTTGATGAAGCCGGAGAGCAGGTTTATCTCCTGCAGCAGACGTGCCTGGTCTTGTGCTGACAAATCGACGATCTCTGTTTCCGTCGTGACTGGCACCAGTATGAACCAGGGCACCAGCGCGTTGTTCATCAGCAGCAGCTGGCTGATATCCAGCCTGCCCAGCACAATGCAGTCCCTGGCCAGCCGGCTGTCCAGTTCAAAGCCGGCCATTATTTCTTCTCGTGGTGGCCGCCGAACTGGTAGCGCATTGCCGACAGCACCCGGTCACCGAAGTCCGACTCCCCCTGCGAACTGAAGCGGTTGAACAATGCCGCGGTCAGTACGTGAGCAGGTGTACCGGTCTCTATCGCCGCCATGCTCGTCCAGCGGCCTTCGCCGGAATCCGAAACGCGGCCGGAGAAGCCGGACAGATCGGGACTGTCCTTCAGGGCAATGGCAGTGAGGTCCAGCAGCCAGGATGAAATGACACTGCCGCGACGCCACAATTCGGCCACTTCAGTCGTGTCGATATCGTATTGCAGGGTTTCCGGTTCACGCAGCGGGCTGGTTTCGGCATCGGTATCGCGCCCTTCTGCACCGACATTGGCATGACGCAGGATATTCATGCCTTCTGCATAGGCCGCCATGATGCCGTACTCGATACCGTTATGGACCATTTTGACGAAATGCCCCGCGCCGCTGGGCCCGCAATGCAGGTAGCCCTGCTCCGAGGTGGACGGTTCGCCTTCCCTGCCCGGGGTGCGTTCGATGTCGCCGATGCCCGGGGCGATGCTGCGAAACACCGGGTCGAGCGAGGCCACGGTTTCCGTTTCACCGCCGATCATCAGGCAGTAGCCGCGTTCCAGCCCCCATACGCCGCCACTGGTGCCGATGTCGAGGTAATGGATACCCTGCCCTGCAAGTGCTTCGGCGCGCTTGATATCGTCCTTGTAATAGGAGTTGCCGCCGTCGATGATGATGTCATCCCGCTGCATGCGCGAGGCCAGCTGGTCGATCACAGTATCGACCACCGCCGCGGGTACCATGATCCAGACGGCACGCGGCGGTGTCAGCCGCTCGATGAACTCGTCCATGTCATACGCGCCGATTGCCCCTTCCCCGACGAGGGCATCGACCTTGGATGCGTCACGCGTATGTACCACGCATTCATGACCATCCCTGATCAGGCGGCGCGCCATGTTCGCGCCCATGCGGCCGAGTCCGAGTATGCCGATCTGCATTGCTGTGGCTCCTTTAATTAAGTGTCATTGTTGTAAAGCGCGCACGTCCCGTTTAAGAGTCGTTCCATATCATCACTTCATCGGGTGATTGAATAGACCCTGGTGGAGCGGGCGAATAGAATAGCTGTTCAACCCATGCAGAACGATCGGATTGAATTGAAAAATATATATCAATGGCCACACAGCTGTCGACGCTGCGCCCGGCAAAGTTTTCTTTCATCCATGCAGGAGCCTCCTCTGCAGCAAAGAGATCTTCACCGTGAGTGAAATGATTTGTCCATGTTGAAGAACCAGGTTTTGAAATCTCCCGGTAACCTGCTGCCTGGTTGTTTTCTCGTCCTTCTCTCATGCTTCGTAATAGTTGATACCTGCGCAGACGAACACCTCAAGGGCCACGTGGCCTATGAATACGAAATAGTTAACCAGTATCGACATGACCCGACGGCCTTCACCCAGGGCCTGGTGTACTCCAACGGCAGACTCTTCGAGAGCACGGGTCTATGGGGCCAATCCAGGCTGCGCGAGGTTGAACTCGAGACAGGCAAGGTGAAGAACGAAATAAGCCTGGATAACCGCCTTTTCGGTGAAGGCCTGGAATTATATGACGACAAACTATACCAGCTGACCTGGAAGTCCGGTCTGCTGTTCGTATACGACAGTAAAACGTTCGAACGTCTTGCCACACACCGGTTATCGGGTCAGGGCTGGGGGCTGACCGAAACGGATGGCAAACTGGTGAAAAGCGACGGCTCCTCGCGCCTGACCTTTCTTGATCCGGCAACCATGAAACCGCTGCGTATCATTGAGGTCACGCGCGGCAATGAATCAATCGATAAACTTAATGAACTGGAGATGGTTAACGGCCTGATTTACGCCAACGTATTTCAAACCAACCAGGTCGTCATGATTTCACCAGTTACCGGCCAGGTTGTCGGCACACTGGACCTGAGCGGCCTGTTAAAAGCCGTCAATTATTATGGCAAGGCCGGCGTACTGAATGGGATCGCCTACGACGACCAGAATGACAGGCTGTTCGTCACCGGCAAACACTGGCCTTATCTCTTCGAGATAAAAATAAAACCAGTCAACTGAGCCTGGAATCAGGCCGGTCAAACCCTCATGGCAATGACTGCAATGGGTATCATGTCATCCTCTATGAGTCGCCCCGGACATCATCAAGATTGAATCCGTTCATGGTCATCGCAGGCAGGGTCCTGTGCACCAGGAACAGGGTTATGCTGTTCAAGGCAACGCTCATCACGGCAGTAGCTTGCCTGTTTGACGAGGATGGGCGTCAGGGATTCACGCAATCCACGATACGCGCCGGGGTGAAGCAGCAGGTGAATGACGAGCCGACCGAAGTGGTGCTCGATATATCCATGTGCCCACCGTGACGCTGAACGATGTGCTTGACGATTGCCAGCCCCAGGCCTGTGCCACCGTGGTCGCGTGACCGACCCGTATCGACACGGTAGAAGCGCTCGGTGAGGCGGGGCAGATGCCGTTCCTCAATGCCGTCACCCTCGTCCGTCACCGACAGGCATGGTGCATCGGCGCCATTGCGGAACCAGGCCAGTTCAACCGTGGTACCGGGCGGATTGTGTCGCAGGGCGTTATGCAGCAGGTTGCTGCAGACACTGATTATCTCGGACGAGATACCACGCAG
Organism: Arenicellales bacterium; assembly: GCA_029287965.1. Classification (GTDB taxonomy): domain Bacteria; phylum Pseudomonadota; class Gammaproteobacteria; order BMS3Bbin11; family BMS3Bbin11; genus JARFQC01. The sequence goes on along the minus strand of JARFQC010000047.1, from coordinate 5,193 downwards.
ACACAATGTAGCATCGGCCGATACCGTCACCTGACCAGGCTCGGCCTGCCCGCTTTGCACCACGTCCCGTGCCAGGCCTTCGAGCATCGCAGTGATATCCATGATCTCACCTTCGTCACTGTCCAGTGAGGTATTCTCGAGCCGCGACAGGGTGAGTAGTTCACTGATGATCAGCTCCATGCGCGTAGTCTGTTCCAGTACCGTTTGCATCTTGTCACGTACCGATGGTGTGCATTCACGGTCCTCAGACATGACTTCCAGGTAGCCCCTGATCACCGTCAATGGAGTGCGCAGCTCGTGCGAGGCATTGGAGACGAATTCCCGGCGGATGCTGTCTACTCGCTCCTGGATACTGACATCGCGTGCTGTCAGCAGCAGGTTATCCTTCTGGTATTTGACCTTGTGGAACTGTAATTTGACCATCGCATCGAACGGCGAAACGATATTGAGGTCGTTGATATCGGTATCATGCAAAAACTCGCGAAAAGCAGGATCGCGCCACAGGTTGTCGATGCGGATACCGATATCCCGCGGTGCCTGCAAGCCCAGCAGCTGTTCGGCCATCTCGTTGAACCACTGTATCTCGAAGTCTTCGTTCAGGGTCACCGTTGCGTCGGGCATGGCTGCCGCCGAAGCCGTAAACTGGCGCAGCATCTTGGCGAGCATCTTCTTGCTACGCTTTTTACCGGATTTCAGGCTGTGAACCTTGCCGATGATATTCTCGAACACGCCCGAGGCATCGGGTGTCTCCGAGCGCTTAAAGCCGCGTTCTATCCATCGGTCGATACGGTAGATGCGCACCAGCATCCAGGCAATATAGCCGGACAGTGCGATGATGATGCTGTACGACCAGTATGATGTTATGGCACCAAGAACCAGGCCTGCTAACAGTGCCTGGGCTAGGCGCCACAGCTCCTGGCTCCAGTAGCTATGCTGCATAATGTACTTGCAGGATCAGATTTTTATTAGCAGTCAGCATATATACCGTTTAGACAGTGTAGTTGCCGTGGCGTTATAACTCCGCAAGTTGGGCTATCACTGGCATCCATTCTTATGCGGGACGGCTGGATTCCGGATATGTGCTATGCACATTCCGGAATGTCGAATAAGCGAACCGGATCATGCCCTGTATGACGTTATGATGTGCTGCATATTAAAACCATGGCTATAGCTATTCATTCCAGGCACCAGTCCTTATTACGCAATTCTCGATGAAGGTTTTATTGAATCACGAAACCGGACTGCATGTCGTGCTCAAGATTGTCCGTGTCGGCTGCGCGTTACCATCCCTGGTTATTACAAAGCGCTCCATATAACGTCGTGCCGGACGTGATCCGGTGTCCAGAGGCATTGATACACATGAGACTTGAAAAGCATTGTGTATTGTCTGGAATGACGGTCCGGTTGCCGGCACCAGGAGTTGCTTCTGTATCCTTTCTGGATTCTTTTGAAATTCAGCTGAGACTTCAGCTCAGTCGTTTGCCCTGACCGTGAATTTATACCCTGCCCCGCGGACGGTCTGCAGCATATCCGCCACGTCATGCTGCTTGAGCAGCTTGCGCAGGCGCAGCACATGGACGTCGACGGTGCGCTCCTCGATATAGACATCCTCGCCCCAGACGTAGTCGAGCAGCTGGCCGCGCGAGTAGACGCGATTGGGATGCTGCATCAGGAACAGCAGCAACCGGTATTCGGTCGGGCCGGGCGTCACGGACTCGCCGCGGATAGTCAGTTCATGCGACGCGGGATCGAGCACGATCTCACCAGCCTGCAGCGGGTCGCCGGCGTCCTCAAAGGCTTCCGCCCTGCGCAGCAGTGCATTGATGCGTGACAGCAGTTCGCGGGTTGAAAACGGCTTGGTAATGTAATCGTCCGCACCGGAATCCAGACCGTCGATCTTGTCCGTTTCCTCGGTGCGCGCGGTGAGCATGATGATCGGCACGGTACGCGTCGAGGCATTGCGCCGGAACCCGCGCACCAGTTCAAGGCCGCTGACACCGGGCAGCATCCAGTCGATCAGCATCAGGTCGGGCACACCCTCGGCAATAGCCTGGTTGGCTTCGCGGCCATTTTCAACGCCGGTAACGTCGAAACCTTCGCTCTGCAGGGCAAACTCGACCATGCTGCGAATAGCGGCTTCGTCTTCAACTACAAGGATTTTCTTTTGCATCGGGGGCTTCTGCTGGCAAATAGTGGCAGACCCTAACCGACTACTGTTACAAGGGGATGACAAGGTGCATCTGCCCTGTCATCTAGCCGGCTCGCAGCGCTACAACGACGCTGCGTTGAATGTATCGCATTCGCTTGCGCGTCCGCTGCGCAGTCCCTTCCTGAGCCAGCGGGCACGCTGTTCCGAGGTGCCGTGAGTAAAAGACTCTACCCGCACCTTGCGGCCGGCCTGCTCCATTAAGTGGTCGTCCCCGATGGCTGCTGCGGCTGCCAGCCCTTCTTCCACGTCACCGTCCTCGAGCAGGTCGCGGTCCTGCTCGGCATGATGCGCCCAGACCCCGGCGTAACAGTCAGCCTGCAGTTCCAGCTTCACGGATAATAAATTGGCTTTTGCTTCATCCCGGGCGCGCTGCCTTTGACGCTGCACATCTCCGGATGTACCGAGTATGTTCTGCACATGATGACCAACCTCGTGGCCAATCACGTAAGCCCGGGCAAAATCACCCGAGCCGCCCATGCGGGCGAGTGTCTGGTAGAAACCGAGGTCAATATAGACTCTTTCATCACCAGGGCAATAAAACGGCCCCACGGAGGCCGACTGCCTGCCACAGGCCGAGGCCACCGCTCCGGTAAACAATACCAGGCCGGGTTCCCGGTATTGTTTACCCTGGCTGGCGAAGAGCTTGTTCCAGACATCCTCGGTATCCGCCAGGACCACCGAGACGAACTGGGCCTGTTCGTCGTTGGCCGGCACGGGCTGACTGCTCTGTGTAGGTACACTGGCTGTTTCAAGGTTGCCGAGCATGCTGAGCATCTGCATCGGATTGATACCCATCATCCAGCCAACGCCAACGATGGCGACGATCGACCAGCCGCCCAGCTTGATGCCCTTGCCGCCAGGGCGGCTGCCGCGACGATCCTCTACATTGGTACTACGTCTACCGCCACGCCATTTCATGATTCATCTCCTGTTGGGGATACACCCAGCCAGTCATGCGGTTTTAAAAACTGCTCATACAGTTTAGCTTCCTCGCTGCCTGCCTCCGGCTGCCAGTTATAGCGCCACTTGACCAGCGGCGGCAGCGACATCAGGATGGACTCGGTGCGGCCGCCGGACTGCAAGCCGAACAACGTGCCGCGATCGTAGACGAGATTGAACTCGACGTAGCGGCCGCGCCGGTAGAGCTGAAAGTCACGCTGACGCTCCTCGTAGGCATGGTCCTTGCGACGCTCGACGATTGGAAGATAGGCCTTGAGGTAGTGATCGCCGACACTGCGCATGAAGGCGAAAGACTGCTCGAAGCCGGGCTCGTTCAGGTCGTCGAAAAACAGGCCACCGATGCCGCGGGGCTCATTGCGGTGCTTGATGAAGAAATACTCGTCGCACCACTTCTTGTACTTATCGTAGGCACCCTCACCCAGCACCTCGCAGGCCTGCCGGGATTGCTCGTGCCAGTGCACGCAGTCTTCCTCGAAGCCGTAGTACGGGGTCAGGTCGAAACCGCCGCCGAACCACCAGACCGGGTCGGCGCCCTCCTTTTCGGCAATGAAGAAACGCACGTTGGCATGCGATGTCGGTACGTAGGGATTGTGCGGATGAATTACCAGCGAGACGCCCAGCGCCTGGAAACTGCGACCGGCAAGTTCCGGCCTGGCGGCAGTGGCCGAGGGTGGCAGGCCTGCACCGAATACATGTGAGAAATTCACCCCGCCCTGTTCGAACACGGCACCATCGGTTAGCACCCGCGTGCGCCCGCCTCCACCTGCCTCCCGTTCCCATGCATCCTCGGCGAACGTGGCTTCGCCATCGGCATTGGCAATGCCGTCGCAGATATTGTCCTGAAGGGTGAGCAAGTAGTTCTTGACGGCGTTTATATCAATCATTTGCAGTTAGCGGTGCGGTTAAGGAAGCTCTTATTTATTCGCGTTGTGAAACAATCAGGTCTCCCTGCAAGGTTTTAACAGGGGAAGGCTATGTTATATCAAAGGCTTACTGGTTGCCTCATCAGCACCCTTCCTCCGAACCCCTATCCGATGTGAATTAATCAGAGCTTCCTTAATTTTTAAAATAGAAAAGTTTTTCGAGTCTCTAAAATCTGCCCTGGTGAAGTGTTTTCCTCCGTCATTCCGGCGCAAGCAGAAATGACGTAATAAGCAGGCAATCAAGTGCCGGCATTACACCACAGACGCACGCGCAAGCCTACAGTGGCCAGACCCACAGGATCATCGGTATCGATACGACGATGATCAATATCTCCAGCGGCAACCCCATGCGCCAGTAATCACCAAAGCGATAACCGCCCGGCCCCATGATCAGCGTATTGTTCTTGTGGCCGATCGGGGTCAGGAAAGCGCATGATGCGGCGACGGCCGTTATCGCTGCGCCCATTGCCGTCGAGATTGCAAGTCGCCTCAATGTGAATCCGGACCCGTTCCTGATGGGTGTCGCCGTTGCGGCCTCGTGCGCATTCCTGACGCCGATTGGGCACAAGAACAATACGCTGATCATGGGGCCGGGCGGTTACCAGTTCGGGGACTATTGGCGCATGGGCTTGCCGCTCGAAATCATTATCATCGCGGTGTCGGTACCGACCATTCTCGTCGTCTGGCCGCTGTAGATTTATGTCAAGCGGCTGTCGCAAATTGCCTGAACAATGGGTCCAAAACTGACACTCACAGCGCTCTCCGGGCAGCTCTTGGGGGCATTGCCAGACAAGGAAGTTGTTTAAAAACAATGAGATAATTTGATGTAGCAATCTTGGCACACGGTTTGCACTAATTCGGGTAACGCCATGGCGAAAAACTGCACGGAGGAAACCATGTCGAACTCGATTATCCAGGACTGGACGGAAAGCGAAGTATTGCTCAAGTACGACGAGTCCCGCGATGTGAAGTATCGCGTCTATCGCGACCGGGGAACGCTGTTCCAGGAAATCCGCGAAGTTGACGACACGCCCATTCACACGCTCGAACTGCCGGAAGGCATGAAGCTCGACAGGAGCAGCTACGAGGTTCTGCTGCGTT
>JARFQC010000164.1 GCA_029287965.1 Arenicellales bacterium | reverse complement strand
ATTGCACATGAAAACACTCCGGCCATCCTGGAACACACTTCAGACCTGGTAATAGAACGGGCCAGGAACAGCCTGAAAGACAAGTATTTCAAATCTCGCCTCGTGATGCCTGACCGTACGTTCAAAGACGAGTATGTCATACCGGTAAAAGGCAGGAAGATCATCCTGAAACACCTTGGGCATGCACATAGCCCCGACGACACACAACTCTGGCTGCCTGAAGACCGCCTGCTGATATCGGGCGACTTTGCTTTTAACGTGCGCATGCTGCCTATCCTGGAACATACCAACGTAAGTGAATGGATAAACAACTGGGATAAACTCGAGACATTAAATCCGGACATCATCATCCCCGGTCATGGTGGTGTCACCGACCTGCCCACAGTCACTTATTTTACTAAAGATTATTTAACGTATATGCAGAATGAAGTGGGGAAAGTACTCGATGATGGCGGTGATTTAATTGAAGCCTATCAAATCGACCAGTCCGCTTTCATGCAATGGAAAACTTATAGAGAACTTGCTTTAAGGAATGCGGCAAGAATCTACATGATGATGGAATTTGAATAAGATCTCATTCCCGGTACATGGGCGTTAGAGCTTACCCTCATTACCCTGGTGGAAAGAAAGACAGGCGGGCGATTCACATACGTACACCATTTCAGCCGCGCTTAATGACACATCAGTTTGCAGTACTGTGCTGCGTGGATCAGGTATCACGCAATACCCCGTCCTCGAGTATGCAGGTGCGATTCATGCGCGCAGCCAGCGCGGGATCGTGGGTGACAATGACGAATGCGGTACCGTTTTCCTCGTTCAGTTCAAGCATCAGTGCATAGACTGACTCGGCTGTTTTCCTGTCCAGGTTGCCAGTCGGTTCGTCGGCCATGATGCACAGCGGTTGGGTCACCATTGCACGCGCCAGGGCCGTGCGCTGACGTTCACCGCCGGATAGTTCTCCCGGCTTGTGGGTAAGACGGTGTTCCAGCCCGACTCTTCTCAGCATCTCGCTGGCCCGCCCGTTCACCTCTTCCTGGCGCAGCCCCCTGATCATGAGCGGCATGGAGACATTCTCCAGTGCCGTGAACTCCGGCAGCAGGTGATGGAACTGGTAGACGAATCCCAGCTTGCTGTTGCGAAAACGATCGCGTGGCCCGGGCTTCAAGGCGATGATGTCCTGGCCGTCCACCAGCACGGTTCCGGAACTGGGTTCGTCAAGACCGCCGAGCAGATGCAGCAATGTGCTCTTGCCGGATCCCGATGCACCGATGATCGCCACCTGCTCCGCAGCGGTGATGTTGAGGTCGACACCCTTGAGTACCGTCACATCCTCCGGCCCCTCGTGAAAGGTGCGCGCCAGGCCGCGGCATTCGAGTATGCTGCGATCACTCATAGCGCAGCGCCTCGGCCGGATGTGTTCGTGATGCGCGCCAGGCCGGGTAGAGGGTCGCGATAATCGACATGGCGAAAGAGATGCCCGCGATTACCAGCACGTCGTTGCGATTTAGCCGCGAAGGAAAATCGCTGATGTAGTACAGGTCACCGGGCATGAACTGGACCTGGAAAAAGGCCTCGATGGCAGCCACGATGTCGGACACGTTGAGCGCCAGCGCAACGCCCCCTATCACCCCGGCCAGGGTGCCGATGAAACCGATAATCGTGCCCTGGTACATGAATATCGCCATGATGCTGCGCGGGCTCATGCCCAGCGTACGGAGGATGGCGATGTCGGCCTGCTTGTCGGTGACGACCATGACGAGTGTCGATACGAGATTGAACGCGGCGACGGCTACGATGAGCATCAGGATTACGAACATGACATTCTTTTCGATCTTGAGCGCCTTGAAGAAGCTGACATGCTCCTGCGTCCAGTTGCGTACCCGGTAATCACCGTTCAAGCGGCCGGACAATTGGTGCCCGTACAGTGGCGCACTATCTATGTCATCCAGCCGCAATCGTACACCTGTCACGCTGCCGGCCTGGCGGTACAGCCTGGTCGCATCGTCCATGTGCACCAGCACCAGGCCGCTGTCGTATTCATACATGCCGGCATGAAAAACACCTGCGACGGTAAAGCGCTTCATCCGCGGCAGAATGCCTGCAGCCGTCACCGATGCCTGGGGCGCCATCAGGGTGATCTTGTCACCCGTCCATACACCCAGCGACCAGGCCAGTTCCTGACCTATGATGACCCTGTACTCACCGGCTTTGAGTGCGTCCATCTGCCCGGACTTCATGTCTTCACCGAGCGTTGAAACAGTGCGTTCCCGGTCCGGCAGTATGCCCCTGACAAGTACACCGCTGCTCTTGTTGCGATGACTGATCAAGCCCTGCCCGAGGATATAGGGCGCAGCGCCGAGCACCTGTTCGTCGTTCGTTACCGTGTCAGACACTTTCTGCCAGTCGCTGAGTCCTTCCGAGTAACCGGTTACCGTGACATGGGCTGCAACCGACAGGATGCGCGCACGCAGTTCCTCGCCGAAACCGTTCATGACAGACAGCACCGTGATCAGCGCGGTAACCCCAAGTGCCGTACCCAGCATGGACGCCAGCGAGATAAACGAGATGAAATGATTGCGCCGCTTGGCGCGGGTGTAACGCAGGCCGATGAAGAGTTCCAGGGGGCGGATCATGCTAGTCGAGAGAATGCGTTGTTTTGCTGCAGGAGCGGCGGCTTCTCCGCGATTTATTTGGGTAACACAAAACAGCTGAGATCGCTACGAGGCCGCCGCTGCTGCTATTAGGTGTTGATAACACCCTATTCCGCCTCGGGCCGCATGTGTGGGAACAGCAGTACATCGCGTATCGACGGGCTGTCGGTGAACAGCATGACGAGACGGTCGATACCGATGCCTTCGCCGGCGGTCGGGGGCATGCCGTGCTCCAACGCACGGATGTAGTCGGCATCATAGGCCATAGCCTCTTCGTCGCCTTCATCCTTCTGGCGCAGCTGCTCGCGGAATCGCTCTGCCTGGTCTTCCGGATCATTGAGCTCGGAAAAGCCGTTGGCGATCTCGCGGCCGCCGATGAACAGCTCAAAGCGGTCGGTCACGGTCGGATCGTCGTCATTGCGGCGAGACAGGGGTGAGACTTCCACCGGGTAGGCCGTGATGAAGGTCGGATCCTTGAGTTCGTGCTCGGCCGTCTTCTCGAAAATTTCTATCAGCAGCTTGCCGGCGCCGTAGCTGTCGCGCAGCGGGATGCCGAGCTTATCGCAATGCGCACGCAGGGTAGCGGCATCATCGAGGTCTGCATCGCTTAGCTCGGGATTGTAGGCGACGACGGCTTCCTTGACTGTCATGCGCACGAAGGGCTTGCCGAAGTCGTAACGCTCGCCCTGGTATTCGACGGTCGTTTCGCCATCTTCCACTGCTATCGCTACATGCCTCAGCATGTGCTCGGTCAGGTCCATCAGTTCCTGGTAGTCGGCGTAGGCCTGGTAAAACTCGAGCATGGTGAACTCGGGATTGTGCCGGGTGCTCAAGCCTTCGTTGCGAAAGTTGCGGTTTATCTCGAACACGCGCTCGAAACCGCCTACGACGAGGCGCTTGAGGTACAGCTCAGGTGCGATACGCATGAACAGGTCGATGCCCAGCGCATTGTGGTAGGTCGTAAACGGTCGCGCCGCGGCACCGCCGGCGACGGCCTGCATCATGGGCGTTTCGACTTCGAGAAAATCCCTGTCGGCCAGGTATTCGCGCATCAGGTTGATAATGCGATTGCGCTTGCGGAAGGTGTTGCGCGACGTGTCGCTCATGATCAGGTCGACGTAACGCTGCCGGTAACGCATTTCCTGGTCGGTCAGGCCATGGTACTTTTCTGGCAGCGGTCGCAGTGATTTGGTCAGCAGGCGAATGTCATCGACGCGCACACTCAGCTCACCCGTTTTGGTGCGAAACAGCTCGCCCTCCGCACCAACGATGTCACCAATATCCCATTTCTTGAAACCGGTGTTGTAGACGCCCTCGGCAAGCGAGTCGCGCTGCACGAACAACTGGATGCGACCGGACATGTCCTGCACATGGGCAAAACTGGCCTTGCCCATGATGCGGCGCGACATCATGCGCCCGGCGATCTTGACCCTTACCGGAGTGGCCTCCAGCTCGTCGTTGTCCTTGTCACCGTAGTGGGCGTGGATTTCCGTCGCAACGGTATTGCGGCGGAAATCGTTGGGAAACGGGTTGCTGCCGTTCTCGCGCAGCAGGTCGAGCTTGTCGCGGCGCTGGCGGATTTGTTCGTTGTCGTCTTGTGGTGTGTCGGTCATATGTATGTTTCGTTAAATTTGTGATTCTCCCCGTGGGAGCGATTGTCAATCGCGATATTCTTTTACTATGTTTGTCGCGATTAACAATCGCTCCCACGGGATATTCTGTCTGCCTATAATCCGCTCTTAAGGCTCGCCTCGATAAACTGGTTCAGGTCGCCGTCGAGCACGGCCTGGGTGTTGCCCGTCTCCACGCCGGTGCGCAGATCCTTGATACGGGAAGAGTCGAGCACGTAAGAACGGATCTGGCTGCCCCAGCCAATATCGGATTTTGAGTCCTCAAGCTCCTGCTGTTCGTCACGCTGCTTCTGGATCTCGAGTTCATACAGGCGGGCCTTCATCATGTCCATCGCCTGCGCCTTGTTGCGGTGCTGGGAGCGATCGTTCTGGCACTGTACGACTATGCCGGTCGGCATATGTGTCAGGCGTACCGCAGAGTCGGTCTTGTTGACATGCTGGCCGCCTGCACCGCTGGCGCGGTAGGTGTCGATCCGCAGGTCAGCCGGGTTGATGTCGATCTCAATGCTCTCGTCGATTTCCGGTGATACGAATACCGATGCGAAAGAGGTGTGACGGCGATTGCCGGAATCGAACGGCGACTTTCTCACCAGCCGGTGGACACCGGTTTCGGTGCGCAGGTAACCGAAGGCATACTCGCCGCTGAGTTTGATCGTGGCGCTCTTGATACCCGCCACATCGCCTTCCGATACTTCCATCAGTTCAGTCTTGAAATTCTGTGCTTCACCCCAGCGCAGGTACATGCGCAGCAGCATGTTGGCCCAGTCCTGGGCCTCGGTGCCGCCGGACCCGGACTGGATATCCATGTAGGCGTTCTTGGCGTCCATCTTGCCGGAGAACATGCGCCTGAATTCGAGTTCTTCGAGCTTTTCGTCCAGGCCGGCCAGGTCGGCGTGGACCTCTTCCAGCATGCTTTCATCGCCCTCTTCCTCGACCATGGCAAGGAGTTCATCGGATTCATCAATGCCGGTTTCAAGGTTGACAATGGTGTCAACCACCGCTTCGAGGCGCGCACGCTCCTGGCCCAGTTTCTGGGCATGCTCGGGATCGTTCCAGATATCGGGGTCTTCCAGTTCGCGACGGATCTCGGTCAGCTGCTCCTGCTTTGTTTCAAAGTCAAAGATACCCCCTGAGGCCTTCCAGCCTGCCCTTCATGTCTTTCAACCGGGTGTAGAGGGGATTGAGATCTTCCATCACGATATCCGTATAAATAGCTGTTTTTACAGCTGGCGAATTCTAACAGTTCGGCGTGATTAGCAGAAGCGGCGGACAGGATTAACCCGGCAGCCATCTCCCTCCTTTCGATGGCGATACAGAACAAAAAAAGGCCCGGTCTAAACCGGGCCCTTTCATGGGAAATCAACTGTCTGCCAGGGGTTATTTTTCTACCTGGTCGTAAAAGTAAACTTCCTTTTCAAAATCTTCCAGTGCGGCAATTTCCGTCCTTTCAGTAGCTTCCGCCTCGGCCTGGGCCAGGGCAATATTGTTTTCGTGAACGTTTACTGAAACCGGGACAGTGACCAAAGCAGCAATCAAAACGCCTAACCAAATCATTCTACTTCTCCTGAATAAATCCGTTGCAAAAAAATAAAAAACCTATTTGTAATGTATTCTCTGAAGACTACTGCCTTCGACGGAACGCATATTAGATATTCCTTATATACAAAAACATGACATTAATCATTTTTGTATATTTCTCTTGCAGACCAGGGGTATAACTGCAAGTACACGAGGCGGGCGGAAAAGAAACGCAATACTTGCCATGGATCAAAGTCGCTGATGAAGCACTGCGATAGCATATACATGTTGTTGTCCGGAGCCGGTATAAAAACGTGACGTCTACAGAGCATGCGATTGAATTTGTAAATGAACTGCTGGACGCATCCAGCACTGACTCACAGCTGTTGCAGTACCTCATCCGCATACAACAGGAATTCTCCTTCATCCCCGCTGATACCATCACCCTGCTCTCGCAGCGCCTTGCCGTTACCCCGGCCATGATTGATGGAGTCATCGACTTTTATTCCTTTTTGCACGCAACACCGAGAGGGGAATACGACATTCTGTTCAGCGATAACATCACTGACCGCATGGACGGCAGCCAGCTGCTGATGAAGCTATTGTGTGATCACCTCGCTATACAACCCGGCGAAACGAGCAAAGACGGCACTGCCAGCGTTGACACCACCTCGTGCACCGGCATGTGCGACCAGGGGCCGGGCATGCTGGTCAACGGCCAGGTCGTAACCCGCCTTGACGAGCAGCGTATCGAATTAATTGCCGATTTTGTGCTGCAGCACGTTCCGCTGACAGACTGGCCGGATGAATTTTTCCAGGTCGATGAGCAGATCCGGCGCAGCGACCTGATGCTTGATAACCGGATTGTGCGTGGTGAGGCTCTGCGCACCCTGGTCCGTGACGGCATAGAGACGACACTTGACACGATTGACGAAGCAGGACTGCGCGGACGTGGCGGGGCCGGATTTCGCACCGCGCTGAAGTGGTCAATCTGTCGTGAGACCCAGGCAAACGAGCGCTACGTCGTCTGCAATGCCGACGAGGGTGAGCCTGGAACATTCAAGGATCGCTTGCTGCTGCAGTCCTGGGCCGATGAACTGCTCGAGGGCATGACCCTGTGTGGCGGTATAACCGGTGCACAAAAGGGCCTGATCTATCTACGCGGCGAATACCGCTTCCTGCTCGCAGGACTCAACGACACCATTGCCGCAAGACGCTCAGCTGGACTGCTCGGCAAGTCAATCCTGGGCAAGGACGGATTCGATTTCGACGTTGAGATTCACCTTGGAGCCGGTGCCTATATCTGCGGCGAAGAATCGTCCCTGATCGAGTCGCTGGAAGGCAAACGCGGCATACCGCGCAGACGCCCGCCCTTCCCTGTCGCAAAGGGTTACCTGGGCAAGCCTACCGTGGTCAACAACGTCGAGACCTTCATTGCCGCGGCACAGATCGCCATACACGGCAGCGACTGGTTCCGCAGCCGCGGTACGCAGGAATCGAGCGGTACTAAGCTTCTCAGTATCAGCGGCGACTGCCCAAGGCCGGGCATATATGAATTTCCCTTCGGTACCCGCATCAGTGAAATACTGTCTGAATGCGGCGCTGAAAACGTCCAGGCCGTGCAGGTTGCCGGCGCTGCCGGACACATGATCCCTAGCGGGCAGTTTGACAAAACCATCGCCTATGAGGATATCGCCACGGCCGGCTCCTTCATGGTATTCAACCGGGAACGTGACATGCTTGCCGTAGCCAGGAATTTCAGTCAATTCTTCGTCCATGAAAGCTGCGGCTTCTGCACACCATGCCGGGTTGGCGGCAAACTGCTTGATGACCTGGTCTACAAACTGCTGCGAGGGCGCGCTTCCCGTTACGACCTCGAGGAAATACGCTCGATCGCGGCACTGATGCGTACTACCAGTCATTGCGGACTGGGCTCTACTGCGCCCAATGCGATCATCGACCTGCTCGATCATTTTCCATCCAGCTACACCAGCCACCTGGATGAGCGGTTCGGTCCTGCTTTCGACATCGATGCCGCCCTGGAGGATGCACGCGAGATCAGCGGTAGAAGGGATAACGGCATCATTGGCGAGGAGCTGACATGAGCACCTTCCTGCTCGACGGCAAGACTATCCCCTTCACCGAGGGACAAACCATCATGGACGCAGCGCTCGCGGCAGGAGAATACATTCCGCACCTGTGCCATAACCCTGAATTCACGCCGCACGGCAGCTGCCGGGTTTGCGTCGTCAACATCAACGGCCGCTTCGCATCCGCCTGCACGCAGCCGGCAGTGGACGGCATGGAAATCGACAACAGTTCCCGGCAGGTTAACGACTACCGCAAGTCGCTGTTGCAAATGCTATTCGTCGAAGGCAACCATGTCTGTCCGGGCTGCGAAAAAAGCGGTGCGTGCCAGCTGCAGGCGGTAGCCTATTACGTTGGCATGCTGTCGCCCCGGTTCACGCATTTTTTCCCGCGCCGCGATGTCGATGCGTCTCACCCTGATATCGCCATAGACTTCAATCGCTGCATCCTGTGTGAGCTCTGCGTGCGGGCGAGCCGTGACGTGGACGGTAAAAACATATTTGCTGTAAACGGACGCGGCATCAAGGCACACCTGGTTGTGGATACCCCGTCAGGAAAACTGGGTGACAGTGCAATCACGGCACAGGACAAGGCTGTACAGGTCTGTCCGGTCGGCGCAATACTGCCCAAGAATCGCGGCTACGACGCACCCATCGGCCAACGGCTGTATGACCGGTTCCCGGTCAGCGTGGTGGGCGATGCAGCCGCCAACGGGAACAACAAGAAATGAGCGACAAGATAAAAGTAGCCACGACGTCACTGGCCGGCTGCTTCGGCTGCCACATGTCCATCCTCGATATCGATGAACGCCTGCTCGAACTGATCAAGCTGGTCGAGTTTGAACGCTCGCCGATCAACGATATCAAGACGATCGAAAAAGCCGATGTCGGTATTATCGAAGGCGGTGTTGCCAATACCGACAACGTCGAAACATTGAAAGCCTTCCGGGCCAACTGCACCACGCTGGTTTCATTCGGCGCCTGCGCAGTGACCGGTGGCATACCCGCCATGCGCAACCAGTTCTCACTGAAGGATTGCCTGGAAGAAAGCTACATAGATGGCGTCGGCGTGGAAAACCCGCATATACCGGACGACCCGGAAATCCCGCTGTTGCTGAACAAGGTTCATCCGATCCATGAAGTCGTCAAGGTTGACCACTTTCTGCCCGGCTGCCCACCCAGCGCCGATACGATCTGGACTTTTCTCACAGAACTGATCGAGGGCAAACCGATCAGCTTCCCTTATACGCAGATACACTATGACTAGACATGTTCAATAGGAACAATCCAACCAGGCTGAAACTTGATCCAGACTACAAGGACGTAAGATGGAAAAACAACCGTGTGTTTACATATTGGCCAGCACGAAGAATGGAACACTGTATACCGGTGTTACGTCGAATCTCATTAAACGCACCTGGGAGCACAAGACTGACATATCTGAAGGATTCACCAGTAAATACCAGGTTCATTCACTTGTCTGGTACGAAATACACATAACGATGGACTCAGCTATAAATCGGGAAAAGAACATCAAGGGCTGGCGCCGCAGCTGGAAGATAGACATGATTGAAAAACACAATCCGGATTGGCGTGACCTGTATCCCGACTTGATGTAAGAAATATGTTGAACGCTAATAACACAACAGGACCCTGGATTCCGGCTTTCGCCGGAATGACGACAATACAGAATGTTATTGATCGTACTGGCCTCGCTTCAACATCCTCTGCATTACACCCAGGCGTCATTCCGGACGCAGCGCAGCGGAGATCCGGAATCCATTCAAAGAGCACGAAAAACTATTCGAAAGCGATTATTTACCCATACAATGAAACCGTGCACCCATGACTGATCAATTAGAAACTGCATCTAACCCGGACGACCTCAAGCGCGTCGTTATCGAGCCGCTGACTCGTGTCGAAGGCCATGGCAAGGTTACATTGCTCATGGATGAAAACAACCATATTGAACAGGCACGCCTGCATATCGTCGAGTTCAGGGGATTCGAGAAATTTATCCAGGGAAGGCCCTACTGGGAGTTGCCGGTACTCGTGCAGCGCTTGTGCGGCATCTGCCCGGTCAGTCATCACCTGGCTGCGGCAAAGGCCTGTGACATGCTGGTTGGCACCCGGTCGCTGACACCGACTGCCGAGAAGATTCGCCGCCTGATGCATTTCGGTCAGACCCTGCAGTCGCATGCCCTGCATTTTTTCCACCTGTCATCACCTGACCTGCTGTTCGGTTTCGATGACGAAGTCCGGCATCGCAACATCATTGGCGTTATAGAGGATCATCCGGAAATTGCCATGCAGGGCGTCATGCTGCGCAAGTTTGGCCAGGAGGTCATCCGCATGACATCCGGCAAACGGGTGCATGGCACTGGTGCGATACCGGGTGGCGTCAACAAGCCGCTGACAGTAGATGAACGTGATGCTCTGCTGGAGGATATCGACCAGATGATCGACTGGGGACAGTCGACGGTAGACCTGATTCGTCACATTCACCTGGAACACCGTGACTACCATGATGCATTCGGCACGATCCCGACCAGCATGCTTAGCCTGGCACGTAGCGACGGCGCCCTGGAGTTGTATGACGGCGGACTGCGCGCCCGCGATGCCACGGGTGAACTGATTTTCGACGGTGTCGAGAACACCCGCTACAACGAATATCTCCATGAAGGGGTCAAGTCGTGGAGTTACATGAAGTTTCCTTTTATCGTTTCACGCGGTATGGAAAACGGCTGGTACCGGGTCGGCCCCCTGGCCCGCGTCAACAACTGCGACTATATCGACACCCCCCTGGCGGAAGCGGCCCGGCAGGATTTTCGCGCGCTATGCGAAGGACCGGTGCAATCAACGCTCGCCTATCACTGGGCACGCATGATTGAACTGCTGCACTGCACCGAGGCCATCCGCGAACTGCTGGACGACGATGACCTGCTGGATGACGACCTGCTCAACAAGGGCGACATGCAGCACACCGGCATCGGCATCATCGAAGCACCACGCGGAACCCTGTTCCATCACTATGAAATCGATGACGACGGCCTGGTTACAAAAGCCAACCTGATCGTCTCGACCACCAACAACAACCAGGCGATGAACGAATCCATCCGCCAGGTAGCAACTGAATATCTCGACGGCCGCCATCTCACCGAGCCCCTGCTCAACCAGGTTGAAGTTGCCATACGTGCATACGATCCCTGCCTGTCCTGCGCAACCCATGCAGTGGGCAAAATGCCACTGGTCATTGAACTGCAGAACGCCGACGGCAGCGTCGCAGAACGACTGGTACAAAATTCTGACGGACAAATCAGTTCCTGAGCAGGCAGATATGCCAAGGTCTGACGCAAGTCACTCAATAGCTATAATAATCCCTCTCATGTCCTGTAAAACGACACTGGCTCCGGCCTTCGCCGGTATAACGTTGAAACAACCATGGCCCACAAACCCATCCTG
>JARFQC010000139.1 GCA_029287965.1 Arenicellales bacterium | reverse complement strand
CTGCGGCAACCAGGTAAGTGCCTGTTTCGATGCGGTCAGGTATGACGGAATGTTCTGTGCCATGCAGCCGCTCGACTCCGTCTATGACAATTTCGTCGCTGCCGGCGCCGCTGATCTGCGCACCCATGCTGATCAGGCAGTCGGCCAGGTCGATGACCTCTGGCTCGCGGGCAGCATTTTCGATGACCGTGCGACCTTCTGCCAGGCAGGCCGCCATCATCAGGTTTTCCGTACCGGTGACCGACACAACGTCCATGAAGATGCGCGCACCCTTGAGTCGCTTCGCCTCGGCCTTGATGTAGCCTTCTTCTATGCGAATGTCCGCGCCCATGGCTTCCAGGCCCATGATGTGCAGGTTGACCGGTCGCGAACCGATCGCACAGCCGCCCGGCAACGAGACATCCGCCTTGCCCTGGTGGGCCAGCAGCGGTCCCAGCACGAGTATGGAAGCACGCATGGTCTTGACTAGTTCATAGGGGGCGACGGTCGAGTTCAGCGTGCCTGCGTTGGCCGTGATATTCAGACGTTCGTCGATTTCAAGCTCCACCCCCATGCGTCCCAGCAGTTCCATGGTTGTGGTGATATCGTGCAGGTGCGGCACGTTCTTGACCGTAACCCGGTCGTCGGTCAGCAGCGAGGCCATCAGGATGGGCAGAGCGGCATTCTTGGCGCCGGAGATACGCACGTCGCCTTTCAACTGTTTACCGCCGGTGATTATGAGTTTGTCCATGAAACGTCCGTCTGCCGCCTGCGCGCAGGAAAAAAGGAGGATTATAGACTGAGGCGGTACGCCAGTCAGCCTGCGTCATCCCGCAGGCCGCCCAGTCAGGGGCGTAGGAACGTCTTTTTCGGTCTAACCGGTCTTGCCAGGGCAGCGGCTGCATGCTGCAGTCGCCGGGCAGTAAAGCATCCCTGCCCTTAGCTGGTGTGGGAAAATTGGCTGTTCGGCCTGGCCTGGCCTGGCTCGTAGCAAGGCTTTAGCCGGCCTTGAGGGCGTTGATCTTATCCTGCAGTTCACCGTTCTGATACAGCTCCAGCATGATGTCGCTGCCGCCGATGAACTCACCCTTGATGTACAGCTGGGGAATCGTGGGCCAGTTGGAAAACTGCTTGATGCCTTCACGAATATCCGGGTTGCTCAAGACGTCAACGGTCTCGAAGTCCGCGCCGCAGGCTTTGAGTATTTCAACTGCCCGGCCAGAGAAACCGCACTGCGGGAACATGGCACTGCCCTTCATGTACAGCATTACGTCATTGTCTTCTATCTGCGTCTTGATTTTATCCTGTGCGTCCATTGTGTCCTCTCGTTAGTCTGTTTATCACTTTTCTGATCTGATCATGTTCTTGCGCTATCCAGCCGGGTTAAGGCGTTGTTCGCCCGAAAAGGCCTGAACACCACGCTATTTCACTGCACAATCAATTCGCCGGAACATCCTTAATTTAAACGCAGTGCGAAGCGATAAGGGCTTCTTTTCTGCTGTTCTCAACCTGCCCTGGCAGCATGCTCTTCCGGAGACATGGTCTGCATGGACAGTGCGTGTATCTGTTCCTTCATTCTGTCACCGAGCACCTGGTAGACCAGCTGGTGCTGCTGGACACGGTTTTTTCCACTGAATGCGGGGCTGATGACTGTTGCATAGAAATGCTGTCCATCGCCCTCGATTTCAACTGTGCAGTCGTCAATGCCCTGCTCAATCCAGCCCTTGATATCTTCAGGTGTTACCATTTTGCTCGCTCTTGGGGTAAATAACAGAAAAGACTAATATAGCATCGCCCTGCTGCCTGCAGGTGAATTCCGTCATGATTACTGGGCGTTTAGCAGCACGGCGCCGAGCCCGTACACACCTATCAGGTTTGCCAGTCCCTGCGGTACGTTTTCGATCAGCAGGCTGTCCTGCTGGCGCTGTTTGACCGACCGGCATGCCGCCAGCATGGCCACGGCAGCGCTGTCGCACTGACCGACACCGGCCAGGTCCAGCACCATGTCTCCTTCCCGGGCAGCCTGTGCCAGCAGTTGCCGGGACAATGTCGCAACGGTGCCGTAGCGCAGATCGCCCTCGATGTGTAGTCGCCCGTCACGATAATTCAATCCGGCCATTGCGCTACTGGACGCTTTGCTGGTTTTTACTGGCGAGGTCATCAATCAGTGACTGCAGACCCTTGCTGCGAATAACCGCGTTGTAGGCACTGCGGTAGTTGGTCACGAGACTGATGCCGTCAATGCTTACATCAAACACTTTCAACGCGCCATCACGATCAGCCAGGTAGTACTCGATGGCAACTGGATCTATCCGATCCAGCTGAACCGTCGCCTGGACGATCTTGTACTTGGGCTCGTTAATCTGAGGCTTGTAGACAATTTTCTGACCGGTGTACTGGAACAGCGCCGTGGCGTATGTACGTATCAGCAGTGTCTTGAATTCTGTCATGAAGGCATCGAACTCTGCCGCGGTCGCTTTGCTGGAATAACGCCCGAGCACGAGCCTGGTCATGCGCTCGAAGTCGAAGTGTGGAATGGCGACCCTTTCCACCATCATGTACAGCGCATTCTTGTCGTTCTCGTAGGTCGTCCGGTTTTTGTCGAATTCAGCCAGCAGGTCAAGGGTCGTGGACCTGATCAGCTCGGTTGCATCTTCACTTTTCGCGGCGGCCATCGCCGTTGCCGAGACCAGCATCAGCGTGCCTGCCATTAACGCTGCAAAGCCTTTCATGTATTTGCTCATCAGTTTTATTCCCCTTTCCCACCGAACAGGAACTGCCCGATCATGTTTTCCAGTACGATGGCCGACTGGGTCAGCCTGATTCTGTCGCCGTCCTTGAGAAATGCCGGATCGCCGCCGGGTTCAAGGGCGATATACTGCTCGCCCAGCAGGCCCTGGGTATTGATTGCTGCGCTGGTATCCAGCGGCAGGTTGCTGTAGTCACCCGATATCGACAGTTCTACCGCGGCGCGATAGGTGTCCGAATCCAGCTTGATTGAACGTATTCTGCCAATATTGACCCCCGCCATAGTGACTGGCGCACGCACTTTAAGACCGCCGATATTGTCGAAGTAGGCATGCACCGTGTAAGGGTCGTCGACGCTGTCGCCATTGAAGCTTCCAACACGTATCGACTGGAACAACAGCGCAGCCAGTCCGGCGACCACGAACAGGCCTACAGCGATCTCGACGATGGGCTTATGCATATAAAAATTCCTGTTATCAGAACATCAGTGATGTGAGAACGAAGTCCAGCCCCAGCACGAGCAGCGATGATGCCACAACCGTCATCGTTGTGGCACGGCTGACCCCGTCCGGTGTCGGCCGGGCATCGTAACCCTGGAATACGGCAATCCAGCTGATCACGAAACCGAACACCATGCTCTTGACGACGCCGTTTATGACATCGTCGTAAAAACTTACTCCCTGCTGCATGCCCGACCAGTAGGCACTGGCGTTGACGCCCAGCATGTCCACGCCGACCAGGTGCCCGCCATAGATACCGACAACATTGAACAGGGCGACAAGCAGCGGCAGCGCGACGATGCCGGCAAAGAAGCGGGGAGCGAGGATGCGATAGACCGGATCGACGGCCATCATCTCCATACCGGCCAGTTGTTCGGTTGATTTCATCAGGCCAATTTCAGCGGTCAGGGCCGCTCCGGCACGACCGGCGAACAGCAGTGCACCGAGCACCGGGCCAAGCTCGCGCGTCAGCGACAGGGCGACCAGCAGACCGAGCGACGACTCGGCGCCATAGTCGACGAGCGTGTTGTAGCCCTGCAGCCCCAGCACCATGCCGACGAACACGGCGGCAACCAGGATAATCGGCAGGGTCAGCACGCCGATGACAAACAGCTGCTGGACAAACAGCGGGAAACGCGTTGCCAGCACCCCGATGTGCCTGAGCATTTGCAGCAGAAGCAAAAACGCTCGACCGAATACAGCCAGCATTTTCAGGCTCAGTGCACCGGTCAGTCTGAGCACGTCTGTCATCGGGTACTGTCCAGCAGATCATCGAGGTAATTATCGGCCGGGTAATGAAACTGCACCGGGCCGTCCGGACTGCCACGCATGAATTGCTTCACATCCTCTAGCTCGGAGGCCATCAGTTCATCGGGTGTGCCACTGGCGATGACACGACCGCTGCTGAGCAGGTGAATCCGGTCGGCAATGGCCAGCGCCTCGTTGACATCATGGGTGACCACCAGGGAAGTAATGCCGAGGTGATCGTTAAGTGAGCGAATCAGCTTGACGATGACGCCGCGGGAAATGGGATCCAGGCCAGTGAAGGGTTCGTCATACATGACCATCATCGGGTCCAGCGCAATGGCCCGGGCTAGCGCTACCCGGCGTGCCATGCCACCGGACAGCTGCGCCGGCATGAGGTCACGGGCACCGCGCAGGCCGACCAGCTCCAGTTTCATCAGGATCAGCTGACGCACAACCGGCTCCGGCAGATCGTAGTGTTCCCGCAGCGGGAAAGCGACATTCTCGAACACGTTCAAATCGGTCAGCAGGGCACCGCTCTGAAACAACATGCCCATGTGCTTGCGCAGCTCGAATAGGGCCCGCCGGTTCACATCCGGCACGGAATGGCCGTCCATCAGGACAATGCCGCTGTCGGGGCGCAGACGACCGCCAATCAGCTGCAACAGGGTCGTCTTGCCGACGCCGCTCGGCCCCATGATGACAGTGACCAGCCCCCGCGGTATGGACAGTGTGACGCCGTCCAGAACGCTTCTGCCCTGGCGACTGAAATGCAGGTCGCTGATCTCGACCAGTTCCAGCGAAGCCGTCACCTCATACCCCCATCATCTCGGCCAGCAAGCGGGTCTGCTGGGCCTGTTCGGCGGCATTGTCTGCTTGTTCGTGAAACACACCAGCCCGTCCACCTGCCTTGATGTGCCGTTCAAGCTCGGCAATCACCGCACGCTGCTGCGGCAGGTCTTCGCCGGCCAGGATCGCTATCTGCAACGCGCCGCTATGCAATGGCTGCTGCTGTTGCGCAGGACGCCAGAGCCTTGCCGCTTCAAGCCTGGTGCAAAATGAATCAGCAGTATCCGATGCGATGTCAGGCGCAAAGTCGAGACATAACGGATAGCTGGTGGCAAGCGCCTTCAAACGCTCAATAACCATGTCGTCAGCAGGCAGGCGATTGATGCGGATGATCAGCCCGGCGACCCTGTCAGTCAGAGTCTGCGGCAATGCCTCAAGTGCAGCAATTTCCTGCGCATCGACTTCGAGGAGGAAGCGAAATGCTTCGTCGACGTCGTCAGCCCAGTCTTCTGCCGCTGCCTTCTTCCATTCATCTGCGGGCAGCATGACGCTGCGCAGCAGCGTGCTGTAGCTGGCAATGCGCCATTCTGCTGGCAGGTCATCGTCATAGAAGCCGCCCTGCCAGGCATCGTTATCCAGGCCTATGGTTCCCACCATCAAGTACTCATCTGCTGATCGGGATCCCTGATCCATGTCTATCCTGTCTCTGTTACAATCATGCTGCGGCCAAATAAGCCTTGTTGCACCCTGCCCGCATTCCGAAGCCGATGTTATCTCACAACAGGAGATCTGTATCCATGCTGCCTGCCGAAATGGCCCTGACGGCCATGTCATCCGGCACCAACGCGTGCAATGCCGCATCGCATCACCGGTTTA
This sequence comes from Arenicellales bacterium, assembly GCA_029287965.1. Lineage (GTDB taxonomy): Bacteria > Pseudomonadota > Gammaproteobacteria > BMS3Bbin11 > BMS3Bbin11 > JARFQC01. The sequence goes on along the minus strand of JARFQC010000139.1, from coordinate 12,264 downwards.
TCCGGCTGCAGCTAGAGGCATATACTTGACCGCCATGACGAAAGACGAATTCATCAGCGAAGGCCGCCGGGTGATCCAGCTTGAAGCCGAGGCCGTTTCCGGCCTGCGTGACAGCATCAACGACGCCTTCGCCGAAGCCTGCCTGGCGATACTCAACTGCAGTGGCCGGGTAGTCGTGGTCGGCATGGGCAAATCCGGGCATGTCGGCAGCAAGATCGCTGCCACGCTTGCCTCGACAGGCTCACCGGCGTTCTTCGTCCACCCCGGCGAAGCAAGCCATGGTGACCTCGGCATGATTACACCCGAGGACACGGTCATCGCCATTTCCAACTCCGGCAAGACCCCTGAAATACTCTCCATTTTGCCGATGATAAAGCGACTCGGCGTTCCGCTGATATCGATGACCAGCGTCCGGGACAATCCACTCTGCAAACAGGCCGACGTATGCCTCGAAGTCAGCGTTGAAAAAGAGGCCTGCCCGCTCAACCTCGCCCCTACATCGAGCACCACCGCAGCCCTCGCCATGGGCGATGCACTGGCCGTGGCCCTGCTCAAGGCACGCAACTTCACCGAGCAGGATTTCGCCCTGTCCCATCCCGGTGGTTCACTCGGCAAACGCCTGCTGCTGTATGTCGAAGACATCATGCACGATGGCGAAGACATTCCGCTGGTGGACGAGACCGCCAGTCTTGAAGCAGCACTGCTGGAGATGACCGGCAAGGGCCTGGGCATGACGGGCATCGTCGATGCGCAGGGCAGGCTGACCGGCATCTACACCGATGGAGACCTCCGTCGCACACTCAACCGGGGCCTGGATCTCGAGGCCGCGGTGACGGAAGTGATGACACGGGAACCGCGTGTCACCACGCCGGACACGCTCGCCGCCGAGGTGGTCAACATGATGCAGCAGAAATCCTTCAACAGCATCATCGCCGTGAACCCCGACCATCGACCGGTCGGGGCGTTGAACATGCATGATTTACTCAAGGCCGGCTTGCTATGAATCACCGCTTCGATGACGAGGATATCCTCCGGCCGGACCTGGACATCCCGCCAGATGTCATGGAAACCGCCGCGGCTATCAGGCTGGTGCTGTTCGATGTCGATGGCGTGCTGACCAACGGCCAGCTGTTTTTCGATGACAACGGCACCGAGAGCAAGGCGTTTCACTCGCGCGACGGCCTCGGCATAAACCTGCTGCAACAGTCTGGCATCAAGGCAGGCATTATCACCGCGCGCACGTCCAACCTGGTTGCGCACCGGGCGCGCAACCTGAAAATCGCCCACCTGGTGCAGGGTGCAGTCGACAAGTTCCCTGCCTATCTGCAGCTGCGTGACGAACTCGGCCTGGACGATGCACAGGTCGCATTCGTCGGCGACGACGTGGTTGACCTCCCCGTCATGCTGCAGGCCGGCCTTGCCGTGACGGTACCTGAGGCGCACCCGCTGGTGCTGCGCCACGCGCACTGGACAACCCGGCATGCCGGGGGCTACGGTGCAGCGCGCGATGTCTGCGAAATGGTCCTGCATGCACAGGGTAACTATACGAGGGCCATGCAGCAGTTCCTCATGCGCACGGACAAGATCGAACTTTGAACTGGCTAGAGCGCACCATCATTTTCAGCATTGTCATAGTCCTGGCGGCGCTGACAGCCTGGATGCAATCAGACCTGATTGCGGAACCCGAAGAGCAGTTGTCCATTGAGCAGCGCCACGACCCGGATTACTATATCGAGAATTTTACCGCTGTCGGCATGGACATAGACGGCACGAAAAAGTACGTGCTTGAAGCCGCACGCATGGTGCATTATCCCGATGACGACACCTCACTGCTCGATAAGCCACATATTATCCAGCACAGCCCGAACGAAGCGCCGACCCATATCTATGCCGAAACCGGCTGGGTGGCGCCTGACGGCGACGAAGTCATCATGACCGGAAACGTGCGTGTCATTCGCGGCAAGGACGCAACCGGAAGCGGCGGCGTGACAACAACTGAAAGGTTGAGAATCGTTCTGAAAGAACCCATCTCACAAAACAAGGGATTATGAATATGAGCAATCACATCGCGGCCCTGTTCGCGACTATCTGCCTTGCCCTGCCGGCAAGTGCGGTCGCACTGGACAGCGACAAGGATGCACCGATCGCCATCCAGGCAGATACCACTGACATCGACTTCCGCAGCGGCACCAGGACACTGACCGGCAATGTCATCATTGACCAGGGCAGCCTGCATATCGAAGCCGACAAAGTCATCATCGATTATGCCGGCGACCAGATCGATACGGCCACGGCGTGGGGCAAACCGGTCAAGTTCCGCCAGATTCCTGAAGGCAAGGACGAGGAAGTCAAAGGCCAGGGGCTTACCCTCAAGATGGAACAGAAGAAAAACCTCGTCACCATCCGTGACAACGCCCGGCTCACGCAAGGCACCAACACCATCACCGGCCAGGTGATCTACTACAACACACAGACCAGCAAGATGACCGTCAAGGGCAAGACCCGCAGCCAATTGGAAAAAAGCGCTGCCCAGGGCAAACCCAAGGGCGTCGATGCAACCACTTCATCCAGCGGACGTACACGCGTCATCATTCAGCCGGGTGCGATGAAAAAACCTCAATGAGCACACTCTCCACCGGCGACCTGCAGAAGCAGTACAAGGGCGCACCCGTCGTCAATGGCGTAGATATCCAGGTAGAGACCGGTGAGGTCGTCGGCCTGCTGGGTCCGAACGGTGCCGGCAAGACCACCTGCTTCTACATGATTGTCGGGCTGGTTCGCCCAAACAAGGGCACGATCTGGCTGGACGAGAACGACATCACCGCCTTGCCGATGCACAAACGCGCGCAGCTCGGCATTGGCTATCTACCGCAGGAACCGTCAGTATTCCGCAAGCTGACAGTAGAAGAAAACATCATGGCCGTGCTTGAAGTGCAGCCGGGTCTGACATCCGAAGAGTGCCACAAGCGCGTCGACTACCTGCTCGAGGAGTTCAATATAGAACACAAGCGTGATTCATTGGGCATCAGCCTGTCCGGCGGTGAACGACGCCGGGTCGAGATCGCCCGGGCGCTGGCACTGGAGCCGTCATTCATCCTGCTTGATGAGCCGTTCGCAGGCATCGATCCCATCTCGGTAGGCGACATCCAGCAGATCATCTCGCAGTTGAAGAACATGGGCATCGGCCTGCTGATTACCGATCACAACGTGCGTGAAACACTCGGCATCTGCGACCGCGCCTATATTCTCAGTGATGGCCAGGTGCTGACTGCGGGCAGTGCAGAAGACGTACTGACCCACAAGGAAGTGCGCGAAGTGTACCTGGGACACAATTTCCGTCTCTGAGTACGGACCGCTACCTGCTGCACGCCATCCAGCCGAAACATGTCCCGCCGTCACCATGAAACCTCCCCGCTGCAGAATATACCGTCCGTTGCAGGTCGCCGTATTCGCAGCCGCTACCGGCATGACCAGGGTCCCTTGCATGTCATTGACAACACATCGGCACGGGAGGAAGATGACATTACGGGGGACAAAACTCATGAAAATCAACCCTGTCCGGTTTAGCGCGGCAAGCTATCCTGCATGAGACAGTCACTGGAATTAAAACTCGGCCAGAAACTGGCCATGACGCCCCAACTGCAACAGGCTATCAAGCTTCTGCAGCTTTCCGTTATAGACCTGCGTTCCGAGATCCAAGCTGCCCTCGAAAGCAACCCGATGCTGGATACCGTCGACGGTAGCGACAGCAGCGAGGAAGCCGTCGAGACCACGGCGACGGAAACGCAAACGGCCGAGACAGGCAACGACAGCACCGACACCAACGAGGTGTTCGACCAGGGTTCTGCAAGCGAAGAACTCAAGGATGACTATGCATGGGATGACGACGTATACATCCCCGTGGCCTCCGGTTCAGGCTCGTCAGATGACAGCTGGACCGGCAACGAGATAGACAGCCGCAACTCGGCACCGGCCACATTGCATGACCATCTCAGCTGGCAGCTGCAGATGACCCCGCTATCCGACCGCGACCGGGTCATCGCATCGACCCTGATCGAGGCGGTAAACGATGACGGCTACCTGACCCAGACCATAGACGAGATCATGCAGGGCTTCGACCCGGCAGAAGAAGTTGAAGAGGACGAAGTGATCGCGGTCCTGCACATGGTGCAGAGTTTTGACCCGGTCGGCGTTGCAGCACGCGACGTGGCCGACTCGCTGCTCATCCAGCTGCGTCACTACCCTGAAGACACACCGCACCTGGACACTGCCCGCAAGATAGTCAGCGACCATCTCGGCCTGGTAGGCAGTCGTGACCTGACAAAACTGAGGCGCGCCGTGCAGGCAAGCGCCGCTGAACTGAACGGTGCCATCGCCCTGATACAGGGTCTCAATCCCAGGCCGGGCAGCATCATCCAGGCCGAAGATCCGCGCTACATCATTCCCGACCTCACGGTGAAGAAGCATAATGGACGCTGGCGCATCAGCCTCAACGAGGAAGCGCTGCCCAAGCTGGGCGTCAACAAGTACTACAAAAGCCTGATCAAGCGCGGCGACAGCAGCGACGAAAACCGTTACCTCAGGGACAACCTGCAGGAAGCACGCTGGTATATCAAGAGCCTGCAGAACCGCAATGAAACACTGCTCAGGGTGGCGAACGAAATCCTCAAGCGGCAGTATGATTTCTTCGAACACGGCGACACGGCCATGAAACCCATGGTTCTGCATAACATTGCCGAAGCGCTGGACCTCCACGAGTCAACGATCTCGCGCGTCACCACGCACAAGTACATGCAGACTCCGCTCGGCGTGTTCGAACTCAAATATTTTTTCTCCAGCCACGTCAGCACATCAGACGGCGGCACGTGTTCTGCTACGGCGATTCGTTCCCACATCCGTAAACTGGTTGAGAACGAGCCGCCGAGCAAACCCATCAGCGACAACCGGATTGCCGAACTGCTATCCGAACAGGGCATACAGGTCGCACGCAGAACTGTAGCCAAGTATCGTGAGCTGATGAACATCCCTCCCTCCAATATGCGTAAATCGCTAACAACATGAAGGAGCAACACATGCAATTGAATATCACTGGACAACACATCGAAGTTACCCCCTCACTGAACGACTATGTGACTGAAAAAATTGAGCGGGTACAGCGGCATTTTGATCATGTCACCACCACGCACGTGGTGCTGTCTGTCGAAAAAACGCGCCAGATGGCTGAAGCGACCATCCATGCCAGCGGCGCGACCATTCATGCCAATGCGGAAGAGGCTGACATGTACGCCGCCATCGATTCACTGTCCAGCAAGCTTGACCGCCAGGTGATCAAGCACAAGGAAAAACTGAAAGACCACCGGCGCAACACTGCCTGACCATGACTGCAAGCCACGCCAGCATTGAGCACGCCAGCGGCACGACGGATGCCACCAGCATCGCTGATATCCTGCCGCTGGGCCACATCGTCCGGGGTCACACGACTACGAGCAAAAAGTGCCTGCTCGAAGACCTTGCCGGCATGTTCGCCGGCGAGACCGTCGACCTCGACGCCCGGACCATTTTCAGCAACCTGATAGAACGCGAAAATCTGGGCAGCACCGGCATCGGTGCCGGCGTGGCGCTGCCGCACGGGCGCATGGATGGATTGTCCAAAACACTGGCTATCTTTATGTCACTGGCACAACCGCTTGATTTCGATGCGGCGGACAATAAACCGGTCAACCTGGTCTTTGCCCTGCTGGTACCGGAACACGCTACCGACGCACACCTGAAACTGCTGGCGCAGCTCGCCAGCCTGTTTCGTGATCCCGATCTTCGTGCGGCCCTTACCGCCGCTGAATCTGCCGAAGAAATTCATAAACTGCTGACCACTTACACCCCAGCAGGCCCTGATACCGACTCATGACCCAACCCATATCGCTGACGGCGGGTGACCTGTATCGCAGCCAGCAAACGCGTCTGCAACTGGACTGGGCAGCCGGCCCGACCGGATCCGACCGACACATAGAACGCCCCGACGCCCGCTGGGCAGGCATGGCCCTGGTCGGCTATCTCAACACCGTGCACAGCAACCGCGTGCAGGTCGTCGGCATTCCTGAAATGGAGTACCTGACCGGCCTGGACGAGAGGCACAGCATATCGACGATCAATAACATCTTCACCTCTGAACGGACGGCGATGATCATCGTCAGCGATGGCCAGGATGTACCCGACCACCTGCTGTCGGTGGCCGATGCGGCCGATATGCCGTTGATGACCAGCCAGCTGCCTGCCCCTGAACTGATTCATAATCTGCAATACTTCCTCGCCAGGGAACTGTCGCCACGCGCTACGCTGCACGGTGTGCTGCTGTCCGTAATGGGGCATGGCGTCATGCTGACGGGTGAAAGCGGCATCGGTAAAAGCGAGCTGGCACTGGGCCTGGTGTCACGCGGGCACCACCTGGTTGCCGATGACTCGGTCATGGTACGCCGCACGGCGCCCGATGTACTGGAAGGCTACTGTCACAGCCGCTTTCGCAACTTTCTCGAAGTACGCGGACTCGGCATCGTCAATATCACCAAGATGTTCGGCGAAACCGCCAGCCGCCTGTCAAAACAGGTGGAGCTGATTGTGCATCTGCAGCGCATGGATCCCGAACGCCTGAACAACATGGACAGACTGCAGCAGGAAAAAGTCTACCGGGAAATTCTCAGCATCAAGATCCCGGAAGTTACCATCCCGGTCACACCGGGGCGCGACCTCTCGATACTGGTGGAAGGCGCGGTACGCAGCCAGATTCTTGCTCACCGCGGCTACGATGCGGTCGATGAATTCATCATCCGCCAGGAAGAGGAAATATCCGCCAAAAGCGACGCGGAAACGGAGTAGCCGGATCATGAACCTGATCATCGTCAGTGGTCTGTCGGGCTCGGGCAAAACGGTTGCCCTGCAGGCACTGGAAGACATCTGCTACTACTGCATCGATAACCTGCCGGCCAACCTGCTGCCCCATTTCGCCCGCAACCTGCTCGACAGCCCGTCAGAACAGACCCGGCGTGTCGCCATCGGCATAGACGTGCGCAACCAGCACTTTCTGGAAAACCTGCCTGAAAGCCTGAATGAGCTCAAGTCCCTGGGCATCGACTACCGCATCATTTACCTGAGCGCGGATGACGACACACTCATCCGGCGCTTCAGCGAGACGCGACGCCGCCATCCGCTGACCAATGAAACGGTGTCGCTCAACGAGGCGATACGCCTCGAACACAAGCTGCTCGCAACCGTTGCACAGCAGGCCGAGTTCAATATCGACACCAGCAGCCGCACCGTGCATGAACTGCGCAGCAAGGTGCGCAACCTTGTCGGGGCGCGGGACGGATCAGGCATGATGCTGCAGATCGTATCTTTCGGACACAAACACGGGCATCCCGGTGACGCCGACTTTGTATTCGATGTGCGCTGCCTGCCAAACCCTCACTGGGAAACAGAGCTCAGACCATTGACCGGCCTGGACCAGCCGGTTAAAGACTTCCTGTCGTCACATGAATCGGTCACGCACATGATTGGAGACATCCACCGCTTCCTGGTCAACTGGCTGCCGCAGTTTGAAAAAGAAAACCGCAGCTACATCACCGTTGCCATCGGCTGCACGGGCGGACAGCATCGCTCCGTATACATCGCCGAAAAACTGCGCGAAGCCTTTTCCGGCCAGGCCATGCCGGTGCAGATCCGCCACCGGGAGCTGATGTGACGGGCATCATTCTTCTTTCCTACGGCAACATTGCCAGCGAGCTGCTGCATGCCGCCTCGCATATCCTCGGCGAACCGTTTGCCAAGGTGGAATGCATTCCCATCTACGACTCGACGGACACGATAGACCGGCTGCCGAACCAGATCGAAGAAGCCATGGTTCGCCTGGACTGTCCCCACTACCTTATCCTGGTCGATCTGCCGGGCAGCACGCACTTCAATGTTGCACGCGGCTTCACCCGGCATGGCAATGTCGCGATCCTGACCGGTCTCAATCTACCGATGCTGCTGCGCGTCATTACCCACCGCGAAGACAATATCGATGAGCTGCTGCAATACAGCAGCGACGGTGCCATCCAGGGCGTACTCAGCTTCCATCCCGAGCCAGCTGCGAAGAAGAAGGCGGTGCATGATTAACAAGCAGGTCATCATCATTAACCGACTGGGTCTGCATGCTCGTGCTGCAGCCCGCTTCGTCAAGCTTGCCTCCGTCTACGAAAGCGAGGTGGAGCTGGTCAAGGAAAATACCGTAATCAACGGCAAGAGCATCATGGGGGTCATGATGCTGGCCGCCGCCAAGGGCACAGAGCTGGAGTTGCGCGTGGATGGGCCCGATGAACTCGAATCGGCCACTGCACTCAAGAAACTGATCGAAGACTGCTTCGGAGAGGACGAGTAATGCTGTCCCTGCACGGAGCCGGCATAGGCAAGGAGATCACCATCGGCACGGCCTGCGTGCTGTCACAGGACGTGGTCGATACACCGGAATACCGTGTACCCCGCTCACGCATAGACGACGAAATCTACCGGCTGCGCGCAGCCATCGCCGCGGCCCGACTGCAGCTGATCCAGATACGCCAGAACATCCCGGCTGAATCGCCGCCGGAGGCAGCGGGCTTCATCGAGGCACACCTGATGATGCTGGAAGATCCGATGCTGTCGCAGGCACCCGAAGAGCTGATTTCCTACCAGCAGATCAATGCCGAGCAGGCAATATCAATGCAGAGCCAGTCCCTGATCGAAGTCTTCGAGCAGATGGAGGACGAGTACCTGAGCAGCCGCGGCGACGACATCCAGCAGATTGCCGAGCGCATCCAGCGCAACCTGATGGGCATCGAAGATGTCAGCAGCGCCAGCCTGACGGAAGAATTCAAGGACCCGGTCATCGTCGCACGCGACCTCGCCCCGGCGGATACGATGGCCTTGAAACCCAGTCGTATCCGCGCCATCCTGACCAACCTGGGGGGGCCGATTTCACATTCTGCCATCCTCGCCCGCAGCCTGGGCATCCCGGCCGTGGTCGGCATGCACGTGGCGACCAGCTACATACAGCATGGCGACAAGCTGATCGTCGACGGACGCAACGGCAACGTCATCGTCGCTCCCGACGAACAAACCCTGAAGGCCTACCGGCAGCTGCGCCGCAGTGACCGTGAGCAGGCCCGCCAGCTCAACGCCATCAAGAAAAGCGGCTCGGTGAGCAAGGACGGTGTGCGCGTTACCCTGCAGGCCAATATTGAAATGCCGCGCGATATACGTGCCGCCCTCAACGCCAATGCAGCAGGCATCGGTCTGTTCCGCACCGAATACCTGTACATGAACCGTGACAATCTCCCTACCGAGAACGACCACTTCAATGCCTACATGCGCATCCTGCGTCACCTCGGCAAGCGTCCGATGACCATCCGGACGCTGGATCTCGGCTCAGACAAGACGATAGACGGCAGCCTTGAAGCCGGCAGCAACCCCGCACTCGGACTGCGCGGTATTCGCCTGTGCCTGCAGCGGCCGGCATTGTTCATCCCGCAGTTAAGGGCAATCCTGCGGGCATCGGCACACGGCCAGGTGCGCATGATGATTCCCATGCTGTCGAGCCTGAATGAACTGCACCAGGTCTTTGACCTGATCAACGAACTGAAACGCTCACTGCGCAAGGAAGGCACGCCGTACAATTCAAAGATCAAGATCGGCGGCATGGTAGAGGTGCCGGCAGCAGCCATCTCTGCAGACCTGTTTGCCCCCCACCTCGATTTCCTCTCCATCGGTACCAATGACCTGATCCAGTATGCGCTGGCGATCGACCGCGTCGACGACGAAGTCAATTACCTGTACAACCCGCTGCACCCCTCAGTGCTACGGCTCATAGACATGACAGTGCGGGCCGGAGACAAGGCCGGCATCCCCGTGACCATGTGCGGGGAAATGGCCGGCGACGTGGAAAGCCTGGAAACCCTGCTCGGCCTCGGCCTGCGCAGCCTCAGCATGGATCCGGCCAACATGCTGGAGATTAAAAACCTGATCCGGCGCACCGATATCAGTGCAACACGCGAGCGAACCCACAGGCTGCTCAACGGACTGCATTAGCGACTTTCCCCGATTGCTATTCTGATACACTCCCGTGAGCCACAGGGGGAGCGAATGGCGGCTACAAATCCTGACAATGCGGAAGACCTGATCGAACAGATCATCACTGTCTATGGTGATGACGGCATCGAGGCGGTGGTGACCCTGCTCGATGAGCTGCATCCCGCAGACGTAGCCCACCTGCTTGAATCCATACCCCCGGAAGACCGGCTGGAAATCTGGCAGCATATCGACGACGACCGGCGCGGTGAAACGCTCGTAGAATTGAACGAGGGCGTGCGCAACACCCTCATCAGTGAAACCGACATTCATGCCCTGGCCGCTGCAGTGCACAGGCTGGACACTGACGAGATCGCCGACCTGATACCCGGCCTGCCGGATGAAGTGATCGCCGAGGTGCTGTTCAACGTCAGCCTCGAGGAACGCGAACAGCTCAACGAGGTGCTGTCCTATGCCGAGGACACTGCCGGGGGCCTGATGGATATCGATGCCGTGTCTATCCGGCCGCGTATCACGGTTGCCGTCGTTCGCCGCTACCTGCGCATCCTCGCAAGCCTGCCGGAATACACCGACAAGCTGTTCGTGGTGAACCGCAATAATGAACTGACCGGCACCGTGCTGCTGTCCGACCTGGTCACTGCTGACGACGAACAGCGCATCAGCGAAATCACCAATACTGAACCGCGCTACTTCACCGCTGAACAGGATGAACTCGAGGTCGCGAACGGCTTTGCCCGCTACAACCTGGTATCAGCCCCGGTCGTCACGGAAGACATGCACCTGATCGGCCGTATCACCGTCGATGACGTGGTCGACGTGATCCAGGATGAGGCCGACTACCGCATGATGGCATCGGCCGGCCTGGACGAAGAACAGGATATCTTTGCGCCGGTTACCCAGATCACCCGCAGCCGGGCAGTCTGGCTGGGCATCAACCTGATTACTGCGCTGGTCGCATCGGTTGTCATCGGCCGCTTCCAGGACACCATCGGCCAGCTGGTCGCCCTGGCCGTACTGATGCCGATCGTCGCCAGCATGGGCGGCAATACCGGCATTCAAAGCCTAACCGTTGTCATCCGCGGCCTGGCCGTGGGCACCATATCCGCAAGCAATGCACGACGAATCTTCTTCAAGGAAATGCTGGTGGGCAGCCTGAACGGGCTGATATGGGCACTGGCGACCGCGATGATCACGGTCCTCTGGTTCGACGATTTGCAGCTCGGCATCATCATCGGTGCCGCCATGATCATCACCATGACCAGTGCATCGCTGTTCGGAGCGCTGCTGCCCGTCCTGATGACGCGCTACGGGATCGACCCGACCCTGGCCGGCGGGGTCGCGCTGACCACCGTTGCCGACGTCGTCGGCTTTCTCAGCTTTCTCGGGCTCGCTGCCGTCTTCCTGACATAACGGCCAGTAGCAGTGATGCCGTCAGCAGCAGCAACACCGGCAGGTTGCCGAACCTGACATAAGGCGTCAGGCCGCTCATCGGCACTACACTGGCCGTCAGCACAGCACGCTGGAACGGTTCCAGCCTGGCGCTGATTTCGCCGTCCGGGGTGATGACAGCGGTTATCCCGGTATTCGCGGCACGCAGGAAACTGCGGCCGGTTTCACGGGCACGGACACGAGCCATCTGCAGGCGCTGCGGTAGCGCCAGCGAATCACCGAACCAGGCGTCTTCGCTTAGGTTGACCAGGTAGGACGATGTACGCGCCGCCGCAATGATTTCCTCACCGAAAGCATCCTCGTAACAAATATTCACCCCGGCAGGATGACCGGCCAGGATCGGCGCTTCCTGCGGCTGCTGCCAGGCACTGAAATCCGACATGGGAATATGCAGATAATTGATCAACCAGCCTAGCAGTGGAGAGAATGGCAGAAATTCGCCGAATGGCACCAGGTGCTGCTTGCGATAGATGCTGACCGTATCGGACAGCCCGATCGCGGCATTGTAGTAGTCCTGTCCGGGTGGCATATCGATGCTCCCAATCAGGTAGTCAGGCCGGCTGCCATCCTATCTTGTTGGCAGCCTTTGCATGACGATCTGCTCAATCTGCTGCCAGCTTTCAGGAATGGCGCCCTCCGCCCAGACGATCAGGCTGCTCTGCTCGACGACAGCGACACTCAAATCACGGAAAATATGACTGATCTGCAGCTCTGCACCTG
>JARFQC010000082.1 GCA_029287965.1 Arenicellales bacterium | reverse complement strand
GGCTGTCAGCGTAGCCTTGTAGACATCTATGGTGACTTTTCCAGCCAGGTGGCTTTTATACTCGTCAGCGACAAGTCGGCTGATGTCTGCGACCAGCGTATCGCCGGTGCGGGTAAGTATGGCGTCGAGGCTGAAAAGGGCTGAACTGGCAGTGATTTTTCCGCCGTCTGCATGGTGATAATCAAGGCTGGCAGTAAGCGGACCGGCCTGGATCTTTTCTACGTGAATTGTACTGAAGCCGTTTTCCAGTATCTCGAGTATGTGCAGGGCGTTACGCACCTGCTTAATGTCGAATTTGCCGTCTGATGCCTTGTGTGAAGGGTGGACGGTGACGCTGCCAACCTTGGCCTGCAGGCGGTCATTCCATTGCAGATCAAGCTGCTCGACTTCGATATTCGATAGCCTGAAATTATCGATCTGTATGCCGAGTTTCAATGCGATGACGCCGGCTCCAAGAAGAAACAAGAGCAGGGTCGCGATGAACAGCAGGATGCGCAGGAATGTTTTCATTGCTACTTAGCAGGAGGCTCCTGTTCGCAGTATGCCATATGTACGAATTTATTCCGTTCCTTGGCATCAGGAGCGAGAATAGGGAAAGTCACGCGGAAATGTTACAGGGTATTGGTGCAAGGTGAGGATAGATGCTCGCATTGGCAGCGAGCATCACCTGTCAGGCAGGTGCCTGATCCGACACGCATGTATACGGATATGACGTGTAATTGCGGATAGTTCTCGTCATTCCGGCGGAAGCCGGAACCCACGTACTTACCAGCCCGGTTAGTCGAATCCTGGCTTAAGCCCGGTCACTGTTTTACGCAAGTCTCGATCCTTCCTTATCCCGGAATGACGTACGGAAGCGTTTCCCGCTTCCGGCGATGTTACCAGTAAACCTGTAGTACGCCGTCTTCCACCTTGTGCTTGAACTCGTTCAGCGGCCTTGTCCCGACGTCGGTGCATTCACCCGTCGTCACATCGAAGACCCAGTGGTGCTTCGGGCAGGTCAGTGTTGTGCCTTCCAGTGCCAGGTGAGGGATATTGGTGACCTGGTGAGGGCAGCGGCTGTCATAGACACGCAAGTTATCCCCTTCACGGTAGATGTACAGGTTGCGGCCGCCGCAATCGCGGTAGGTAATCCCGTTGTCATTCAGTTCATCGACAGCACCGACCGTGTGCCACTCGGGCACGGCATCCAGGTTGTCGGGATGAAATTCGGGTATGTCCATGTCCAGAAGGATTTCCACTGCCCAGACGATCTTGGCAAACCCCAGGGTAGGCATGGCCATGAACAGTGCATCCAGTACTTCGTTAGCCGATGCGCCGTTGCGCAATGCCCGGGTTAGGTACTGGCGGAATCCTGCGTCGGTCTGGACATCGACCTTGGTTATGACAGAGATGAGATCACGGGTGCGGGTATCCAGGTGTTTTCCTGCTTCCTTGAGCATCTTGAAGTAGGGTAGAACGGCCTCTGAACGGGCTGCGATCAGATAATTCAGTGCATCACTCATTGTTTGCTCCAGTTACAAAATTCAACACAGGTGCGGATACTATCTAGCTGGCACGGAAACGCCAATAGTTTTCCCGTAAATTAATGGTCACCCCATCTACAGGATAACCGCAAGGCCGGGTATTGTGGCTTTAATCGACTTGATATTACTGCCACGATCATCATGTTAATCTGTATCGAAAAACGTCACCGACTGCAGCTGGCAAGAAGCAATGGACTATAAAGACTATTACCGGATCATGGGTGTGGAGCGTGATGCGACACAGGATGAGATCAAGCGTGCCTACCGCAAACTGGCCAGGAAATATCATCCCGATGTGAGCAACGCGGACGATGCGGAAACGCGCTTCAAGGAGCTCGGGGAAGCCTACGAGGTACTCAAGGATCCCGAGAAACGTGCCGCATACGACCAGCTTGGCTCGCAGTGGAAAGACGGGCAGGACTTCCGTCCCCCGCCGGACTGGGACGCCGGCTTTGAATTCAGTGGCGGTGGCTATACCCAGGGCGATGCAGGGGCGTATAGCGATTTCTTTGAAGACCTGTTCGGACGTGCGACCGGCCATCAGGGTGCGGCAGGCGGTCGCCATGCCTTTCACATGCAGGGTGAAGACCATCACGCCAAGGTGCTGATCGATATTGAAGACAGCTACCAGGGCGCTTCAAGGTCCATCAGCCTAAGGACGCCGGAGGTTACTGCGGACGGCCATGTCACCACGCATGACCGCACCCTGAACGTGCGCATCCCGAAAGGCATCCGGCCCGGCCAGCAAATTCGCCTGGCAGGACAGGGCAGTCCGGGCATGGGCCAGGGAAAAGCCGGCGACCTGTACCTGGAAGTGGAATTCCGTGATCACCCGCTGTATCACGTCGACGGCGCAGACGTGTACCTGGACCTGCCGGTAGCCCCCTGGGAGGCTGCACTGGGCGCGAGCATCAACGCACCGACACCCGCGGGTAAGGTCGGCCTGAAGATCCCAGCAGGTTCTAACCAGGGCAGCAAACTGCGCCTGAAAGGACGGGGACTGCCGGGCAAGACACCGGGAGACCTGTACGTGGTTGTACAGGTTACGCTTCCTCCGGCAGACAGTGAGACGGCACGCAGTCTCTACAGGCAAATGCAATCCGAGCTCGATTTCAATCCGCGGCGCACGATGGAGGTATCCTGACTTATGGCTAACAACAATACACAACAGCCATCTGCAGAACTGATCGATGAACAGACTATTTTCAGCATGGCTGATCTGTGTCGTTCCTGTTCTGTCGAAGCAGAATTTATCGAGGCCATGGTTGAGCAGGGTATTATCGAACCCTCCGGTAGTCGCGGTACCCACTGGTGTTTTACGGCCAGCAGCTTGCGCCGGACACGCGTGACGCTGCACTTGCAGAAGGACCTGGGTGTCAACCTGGCAGGCGCAGCACTCGCACTCGATTTGCTCGACCATATCGAACAAATTGAATCCAGGCTGCGCCGGCTGGCAGCAGCATCCGGTAGCCAGGTTGATGTCAGGGATATCTAGCCCCATTTGGATTAGATAGCAATCTGATCAAGGTGAGTTATCGTGAGCAATACCAATATCGTCTGCCCCCACTGTGATGCTGTAAACCGTGTGCCATCGGAACGTCTCACAGAGAATCCTGTTTGCGGCAAATGCAGAAAGCCATTGTTTGCCGGTAGCCCGGTAGCACTGACAGACAGTAATTTTGACCGTCATCTCAGTCGCAACGACTTGCCCCTGGTGGTCGATTTCTGGGCGCCATGGTGCGGTCCCTGCAAAATGATGGCACCGGCCTATGAACAGGCCGCCGTGCAGATTGAGCCGCGTGCGCGGCTGGCAAAAGTAGACACAGAACAGAACCAGATGCTGGCCCAACGGTTCGCGATCAGGAGCATTCCGACCCTGGCCGTATTCAGAAACGGGCAGCAGGTGGCCAGCCAGCCCGGGGCGATGAACCTTCCGCAGCTGCTGCAGTGGATCCAGGCGAACACATAGCGTCGGATAGGCCGCTCTCGCGCTTTAAGCACTGGCCGGGTGGAAGATCAGCAAACCAGACAGGCACCAGGCGACTACGGTTTGTATGACGGGTTTGTCATTAAACTGAAGCATCGCGCGATTACTATCTGTCCTGCTCTAAGCGGCTGGACCGGACAGCCTGACCAACCGCGGACCCGGGGTAGCCCGGGTTTTTTGTTTCTGCTATAAGTGCTTTTTCCGCATTACCTGGATGAACCGGGATAAAGCATGAGCCATCAAGATGATCCACATATCGACTTTCACAATCCTGAACCGGAAGTCGTGCTGCCGGATCGGGACCGCTTTCTCAAGCGGTTTGTTGGTGAGAATGCTTTAGATTACCTAGAGAAATTCCGGCGCTTCCGCCGTGCCGGAAGAAATCATTTTCTCATCACCTGGCACTGGCCTGCTTTCCTGTTCCCCTTCCTGTGGTCCCTGTATCGCAAGTTATGGGGATGGTCGATCGTCATCTTCCTGGTCGGGATCGTGCTATGGCCATTTTCCAATCTTGTCTGGGCAATCAGCGCGAATTACCTGTATTTCCTCCGTGCCCAGCGTGCAGTCAGAAGAGCGAAGCGTAAAGACCTCGATGAAGAGGAGACGCTGCAATGGCTTGTAAAGCGGGGTGGAGTCAGCAACGAGGCCCTGATGCTGGCTATACTGATTGTCTTGCTGCTGTTTACCGGGGCGTACTGGAAATTAAAGCTGACCCCGGTATTCACCGAGTTGTCTGACAACCTGGAACAGATCGAGAAGGTGCAGTAACGTCGGCCGGGCCGGTGTTATTATTCAAACCATGTGTGGACGATTCTACCTCGATGCGCCTGACGAACTTGTGCTGTCCTACTTTGGACTGGATGAGGGGATACATCTCCAACCACGCTATAACATTGCGCCATCACAGGACGTTGCAATCGTTCGTGCAGCCGCGCAGGCCAGGGAACTGGCATATTTACGCTGGGGACTCGTCCCTGCCTGGTCACGAGAAGAGAAAACCCGCTACAGCATGATCAATACGCGGGCGGATACGATTGCCGACAAACCATCCTATAGAGAACCGTTCCGCAAACGGCGTTGCCTCGTACCAGCCAGCGGTTTCTATGAATGGCGAAAAATGTCGCACGGCAAGCAACCCCATCGCATCGGCCGTGCCGACAACGGAATCATGGCGCTGGCCGGTCTGTGGGAACACTGGGAGGGCGAAGGCAAGTCTGTTGACTCGTGCAGCATTATTGTTACCGAGGCCAATGACTGCATCCGGCCCGTACATGACCGGATGCCGGTGATTCTCGATCCTGATCAGTTTGATGCATGGCTGAATCCTGACAATGGCGATGCGGAGACGCTCAAGGCGATGCTGCAGCCATACCCGGGCGAGGCCATGTCGTACTGGCCGGTAAGCACCATGGTGAACAGCCCCGCGAATGATGATCCGCGCAATATACAGCCTGTTGACATTACAGCGATAAATTAGAATATCAGCAAATACTTGCAATTGACCGTCCGGTCAACTACTATCTGGTCATGGCTGTTTCACACGACACACGCGAACGCATTATCGAAGTAGCGAAGAAGCGCTTTCACCAGCGCAGCTACGCGGATGTGGGCATCAAGGAAATCTGCGATGAGGCCCATATCCAGAAAGGCAGCTTCTACCATTTCTTTCCATCCAAACGCGACCTGGTGCTGACGGTCATCGACGAATTCGCTGCCGACTGGGCAGATGGCTTTGTCGGCGAAGCGTTTGACCCGGCTTTGCCACCGATGGACCGCATAGACTACGTGATCGATGCGGCGTACTTCTGGCAAAAGTCCGTGAAGGACATACAGGGGCATCTCCCTGGTTGCCTGTTCGGCAATCTTGCCCTCGAAGTCAGCACCCAGGACGATATCCTG
>JARFQC010000046.1 GCA_029287965.1 Arenicellales bacterium | reverse complement strand
AAGATGACGCCGGCCTCGGCCAGGTTTTTACGAAACGTGGTGGCCACGGACACGCTGTCGAACACGGCATCCACCGCTACGCCCGCCAGTGCCTTCTGTTCTTCCAGCGGAATGCCCAGCTTGTTGTAGGCGTCCAGCAATTGCGGGTCGATCTCATCGAGGCTCTGCGGAGCGTCGCCCGGTTTCCCTGGCGCGGAATAATAGGAAATCGCCTGAAAATCGATTGGCGGGTGGGCGACATACGCCCATTGCGGCTCGGTCAGGGTCAGCCAGTGGCGGTAGGCCTTGAGCCGCACCTCCAGCAACCAGGCAGGCTCCTGTTTGCGTGCCGAAATCAGGCGAATGGTCTCCTCGTTGAGGCCCGGCGCGACCGTATCCGTCTCGATATCGGTGATAAAACCGTGCTGGTAGCCGGTTCCGATCTGGTCTGTTACCACTTTTTGTGAAGAACTCATACCTTTGAAATGCTCCGGAATAATACCTGAGTAAAATAGTCAGGATTTACAGAGTATGCGCCCTTTGGGAATAAATACAACTGCACCATAGAGAGGGGCAGGGGGAGTACTGCGAACCAGGTTCCGGCGCCGGCTATGCGGCTGTTGCAGGCTACCCTGCTTAAACCATGGTTATTGTCACACGATACGTTGGGAGGCGGGACCGATCGGCGGGTGGCGCTGGCGGTGCGCACATAAAACCACCCGCGCAGCTGACTTGGGCCGGGCCACAGCACCTCTTGATTTTGCATGGTGCCTCGTCATGCAGACCATTCCCACAGTGTGTTTGTGAACAAAGGATGCCGGCACCAGTCAGTATTCCCCCGCAACCCGCTCGAGCGTTCATGCAATGGGCTTACCTGAACATGGCGGAGACGGTTACCTTGCCGACCGCAGCATCTGTATGCCGGAGATCGTTCGTGCCATGCCCGTGGCAGATGGTGTGTACCTGGATAATGTCAAGTGGCAGCAGATACTGAAGACACGTCGAATACGACGAGGAATTTGCCGCGGTGACTCACATCTTGCTTTATAAGACCTTAAGTCAGGAAGGGTGCCGCGTTCCATGCTGCAGATTCAATCAGGGACGAGTTTTCTTGATCGATGATTCTGGCAGCTATACCGGGCAACATTGCCCAGCGTGTTATAAGCATGGGCTCCGATCATCACAATAGAACCCTGGATAAAGTGCATGGACACATAGACCCACCGGGTGTACTCTCGTAACTCTTACCTCCCCCTATTTTCTCCCAGGGAAATATTGGCCGGTGAGTGCTGTAAAGCACCACTAACCGATCAGGAATAAAAGCCCCCTTGGCTGTCTGCTCCTTCCCGGCTAGCCATATTAACCAGTCATAGGGGCACTGTACTCATGACTCAAAAAACTTTCCGGATGACCTGGCGGTTGCTGATGTTTTCTTCAGCTGCTCTTTCCATCGTGTTGGTAATCTTCCTTGAAGTAACAGCATAAACAGGTGTAACCCATGAGAAAAATGCAACAAGTACATGCCACCTCCAATCGCGTGCTGGTTCTTTTGGCGCTTATGGTGGCTGTCCAGGGTCTTGTATTCGCCCAGGCCGGTTCCGTCGAGTTGCCCGAGAATGCGCGTGCGAAGAGCTACGGGGGCGGATGGGAGTGTGTTCGAGGCTTTCGAGAGGTGAAAGGGGCCTGCGCAGCCGTCACGATACCTGCAAATGCATATCCGACATATACCTCCTACGGGAATGGCTGGAAGTGCGGACGTGGCTATCGAGAACTCAACGAGGCTTGTGTAGCCATTGTGGTGCCTGTAAATGCATACCCGACAAATTCGCCCTACGGGAGCGGTTGGAAATGTGGGCGAGGTTTTCGGCAAGTCAATGAGGCCTGCCCTTCTATCAATGTACCTCTGAATGCCTATCTGAACTCCCCCGGTGATAGCTGGAAATGCAATCGTGGGTACCGAGCGGTCGATGAAACCTGCGTCGCCATCAAAGTCCCGGCAAACGGATATTTGACGGACTCCTCGCGCGGGTCTGGCTGGGCGTGCGATCAGGGGTATCGATCGATCGATGGGGGCTGTGCTGCCATCAAGGTACCGACGAATGGATACCTGGTGGACTCTTCCTACAGAACCGGATGGAAATGCGACCGCGGGTATCGAGCAGTCAAAGAGGCCTGCGTCGCGGTGAAGGTGGCGGAGAACGCTCACCTTAATGCTTCCGGAGACGATTGGGAATGTAACCGCCCTTACCGCAGGAAACAGGGCAAGTGCTATCTGCCTTGAAGGGGATCAGACAGCTCAAGCCATACCGACCCGGCACAGCCGCCGGGGTATGGCAGTAGTTGGCTTGAAAATCATCTATCAACCAGCTGGAGAATCATTATGTCGAAAGAACGTAGAAGTAACAGGGAAGATAAAAAGAAACCTGCTATGACACCGAAAGAAAAGAAGGCTGCGAAGAAATCCAAAAAGGAGTCCAGGGAATTACTGGGCGAACACGGGGCTCGATAAATCCGATCAGGTAGAAACAGTAAACCAGCCTGATGAGTAACGCCGTGTGGTGTGTCAGTAACAGGCAGTATTTCTGCATATTTACAGTCGAGTGCTGCAGTAGCGGTGCCCGGTGGACCGGGTCCGCCCTACGTCAGTCGTTACTCAGCAACGCGTAATTATGACACCAGTTAGAGGCTACCGAAACAATGCGTGCAAGTGCAAGCAGAATCAGCATTGAACTCGCTGCCCTCGTTCTGCTCAATTCCCCGCGGGTGCCTCTTTACGAGAGTGCCGCGGAGACATCGGCAAGTCATGAGCCCGGTTCGTTTAAAATTTGCCTGTTAGTTGAGGGCGTGGGTAATGGCGGCTTGATGACGCGATTTTCTTCCTTTTAAATTCGGGCTCAAGCGAGAGTTGGTGCCGGGCGGGTTTAATTACCCGCGCACGGTGCTGCGGTATATTGCAGTTGCCCAGGGCAGTATGATCCTCTCGACAGTGCTGTTGGTTTCGCCTTCGTTCGAACCATGTCGTTGCCTGCCATTGCCGGGTAGCCGCTGACGTTGAGCCATCTCGGCACTTCTGCCAGGGTGGCTGCGTTCGTCGGACTTATTGTCGGAAATCCCGCAGGGGTTCTGACCTTCAGCTCGCTGGCCGCGCTGGGGCACCGTGCTATTGATGGGGTGCCCGGGCAGTCGCGCACAGAACAGGTCTGGCCTCCGCTGCGGTAAACTCCTTGGGGCTGTAGTGATACAGTACCTCATCAACAGGTCTGTGGCATGATCATCTCATGGTGCAGGCGATGTCAGGGTCTGAAAGCCCGTAGTATAAATTTCAGGCAGATGCGGTGCATAAGGCCGGTACTGCACCGGCAACCCCGGGCTCGGGCGAGGAGAATGGCATAGTCACCAAAGCGTTTGGAGTTACGTCACGCACACACAATGCGCGCCGTAACGACCAGGATACCGAGTTGCTGCGCACGGAACTGCTCAGCATCGAGCAACTGAAGCGTCATGCGGTAACGCTGGCTGGCCAACATAAAATCGATTCACATCCGGGGCCGGACAGGCTGCTGCCACGGCTGGCGGACAATGAACGCATTCTGCTGGCGGCGTATGAGGTCGTGACAGCCACAGCCATGCCGGGACAACGGATCGTACCGGCGGAGGCCTGGTTGCTCGACAATTTTTATCTGATCGAGCAGCAGATCGGTCTGGCACGCCGGCATCTGCCGCGCGGCTACAGCCGGCAGTTGCCGCGACTGGCTGACGGCCGGTCAGCAGGTTTCCCCCGCATCTATGACCTAGCGCTGGAGTTGATCTCCCACATGGACGGCCGTGTCGATAGCGACAACGCCACCCAGTTCATCGCCGCCTACCAGACCGTTGAACCGTTAAAGCTGGGCGAATTGTGGGCATTCCCGATCATGCTGCAGTTGGCGCTGCTGGAAAACCTGCGCCGCGTTGGGTTACGTATTGCGCGTCGGCGCGAGGAGCGCGATGCCGCCATCACCTGGGCAGACCGCATGCTCGCGACTGCCGAAAGGGAACCGAATCAGCTTATCCAGTTGCTGGCTGAGTTTGCCAATGCCGATGTGCCGCTGACCGCGCCATTTGTGGAGGAATTTTACGCAAGACTCCAGGCCCAGGGGCCCGCGATGGCGTTCGTGCAAACCTGGGTCGAGCAAAAACTGCTCGAACAAGGGGTGACCGCAACGCAGTTGTCGGCGGCGGCCGGCCGATCGGCGGCGACCAACCAGATCTCCATCGCCAACAGTATCGGCAGTCTGCGTTTCATTGGCGCAATGAACTGGCGCGATTACGTCGAGTCGCTCAGTGTCGTCGAACAGGCATTGCGTGAAGACCCAGCGGGGATGCACGCCAGCCAGGATTTCGCCACCCGCGATCGGTACCGTCATGTCATCGAAAACGTCGCGCGCGGCAGTTCGCGCAGTGAGTTGGCGGTAGCACGCGAGGCCATTGGTCTCGCGCGCACTGCTGCGGAGCAATTCGGCACCAAAGACCGCAGCGCGCATGTTGGCTACTACCTGATCGATCGCGGACGGCAGAGTCTTGAGCGTGCGGTCAGCTGTCGTTTGTCGTGGATCAGGCGCGCCAGTCGGGCGAGCCGGCAGTTCCGCCTGTTCATTTACCTCGGCCCCATCCTCTTGCTCACGCTGCTTTCGACATCGGTCGTGCTGTTCTCTTTCGGCGGGCTCGGGCCGGGTGACTGGCGCTACTGGTTTTATGCGCTAACCGGGACAATCAGTGTCTCGGCGCTGATCGTCCCGCTGGTGAACCTGCTGGTCACGCTCGTGTTGCCGCCCCGGGCATTACCACGACTGGATTTTTCGCAAGGCATTCCAGCCGTTCACCGCACCATGGTGGTTGTTCCCACCTTGCTTGGTAGTACGCAAGAGATTGATGATCTTCTTGAGGCCCTGGAGATCCGCTATCTTGGTAATCGCGATCCCAACCTGTTCTTTGCCTTGCTGACGGATTTCCGTGACGCGCCTGAGCAGACTCTGCCGGATGATGATACGTATCTCGCCCACGCGCGCGCAGCTGTCCGGACGCTCAACGAGACCTACAGTGAGGACCGTCCATGCATCTTCTACCTGTTTCATCGACCCCGGATGTGGAATCCATACGAACAGGTGTGGATGGGTTATGAGCGCAAGCGCGGCAAACTGGAGCAGTTCAACGGCTTGCTGCGGGGAGAGGAGCAAACTGCATTCTCGGATATTGTCGGTGATGCGTCCATCCTGGGTTCGATCAAGTATGTCATCACTCTGGATACCGACACGCAACTGCCCCGCGATGCGGCACGCATACTTGTCGGTAACATGGCCCATCCTCTCAATCGGCCAGTGTTTGATGCCGACAAGGGACGTATTGTCGATGGCTACGCGATCCTGCAACCACGCGCCTCGATCAGCCTGACCAGTGCAGGCCAATCACGGTTTACAAAACTGTTCGCGGGTGAATCAGGCATCGATCCCTACTCGCGCCAGGTATCGGATGTCTACCAGGATATCTTCGGTGAAGGGTCGTTCATCGGCAAGGGTATCTACGATGTGGACGCATTTCGCCAGGCCGTCGATGGACGCTTTCCGGAGAATCTCATTCTCAGTCACGACTTGCTGGAAAGCGGCTATGCACGTTCGGCACTGGTGTCCGATGTCGAGCTCATTGAAGACCACCCGGCCAGCTACGCCATGGAAGTCAGCCGCCGACACCGCTGGATACGTGGCGACTGGCAGCTTGCCGGCTGGCTACTCCCCCACGTGCCCGGACCGCCACGGTCAAATGGATCGAAGACACAGCGACAACCGAACCCGCTCACAATCCTGTCAGTGTGGAAACTGTTCGACAACCTGCGCCGCAGCCTGGTGCCGCCGTCGCTGCTTGCCTTGCTGGCGGGCGGGTGGCTGTTTGGTCCGGGACCTGCGTGGTTCTGGATCCTGCTGGTTGTGGCTGTGCTGTTCTTGCCCACCTTTCTGGGTGTGGTGATCGAGCTGGTACGCAAGCCTGAACAACGTGACTGGCTGGCGCACCTGGTCGTGACAGGCAAAGCCGCGGGCCGCCCGATAGGCCTCGCTGTTCTGACGTTGGTTTTTTTGCCCTACGACACGCTGATTTGCCTGGATGCGATCCTGCGCTCGGGTGTGCGGATGCTGTTCACGCGACGCGGATTGTTGCTCTGGCATCTGCCATCCTATGCCGTTCGCAATGCGCGCCGTACGCTGGCCGGGTTTTTCATGGAGATGTGGAGCGTGTCTGCTGTGGCGGTCGGACTGGCCCTGGTACTGTGGCAAACCCGCACGGCTGAATGGTTCTTCTGGGCGCCCGTCCTGCTGCTCTGGCTGGCGGCGCCAGTCGTCGGCTGGTGGATCAGCAGGCCGCTTGTTGCCCCCGTACCGGACCTCAACGCAGCACAGCGGGCGTTCCTGCGGGCGTCGGCCCGGCGAACGTGGCGCTACTTCGCTGAATTTGTCGGTCCACAGGACAACTGGCTGCCGCCCGATAACTACCAGGAATATCCGGCGCCGGTCATTGCCTCGCGTACCTCGCCCACGAACATTGGCATGGCGCTGCTGGCGGACCTTGCTGCGCACGATTTCGGTTACATTTGCGCTGGAGAATTGCTGCAACTTGTTGGGAACACACTGGCCACGATGGAAAAGCTGGAACGCTACCGCGGCCATTTTTACAACTGGTACGATACGCGCACGCTGCAACCGCTACACCCGCAATACGTCTCCTCGGTGGACAGTGGTAACCTGGCCGGCAGCCTGCTTACCTTGCAGGCGGGACTGGTCGAGTTAAAGAATCAGCCGGTGCTGTCAGCGAACGTGTTCCAGGGCTTGCAGGACACCATGCAGGTGCTTGCCGAGCACCTGCCTTCATCGCCGGCCCCGGATCTTGCGAAGCAGCTCAGGTATCTGCAGGACACGCTGCACCCGTTTACACTGTCTGAATCCACCCCGGAAGCGCAGCCACAGACACTGGCTGCTGCCGGTATCCTGCTGGATGAAATTCACAGTATTGGCGGGGGGCTGGCTGCATTGCTGCCTGCGGATATTGATATCGATGGCGAACTGTATTACTGGGCGCAGGCATTCGACCGACAATCCCGTGCACTCAGCGATGACCTTGAATTTCTGGTATCCGGGCCGCTGAACATCAGCGCCATCCCGACTCTGGCGGATTTGGCCAGAGAGCCGGCCGTCGGCAGTGAAGCGCCGGGGTCCGCTGGGGGTGTTGCAGGATCACGCTACAGGGGTGCGCTGGAGCGGCTCAGAATCATCGACGATCTGGTGGCCCGTTGCCGCGAACTGGCAGTGATGGACTTTGAATTTCTCTACGACAGCTCGCGCGGCTTGCTGACCATCGGGTACGACGTTGGCGAACGACGCAGTGATCCGGCCTGCTACGACCTGCTGGCATCCGAAGCGCGACTGGCCAGTTTTCTGCTGATCGCGCAGGGCCAGGTCCCGCAGAAGCACTGGTTCTCACTCGGGCGTCTGCTGACAAGCCATGGCAGCCACATGAGCCTGATTTCGTGGAGCGGCTCGATGTTCGAATACCTGATGCCGA
>JARFQC010000044.1 GCA_029287965.1 Arenicellales bacterium | reverse complement strand
GAACATGCAGGCCTGCGAATAATCACGATGTGTCAGCGGTATGCCCGAATATGTCGCGCAGCCTGATGCTGCAGTGACCGCAGGTACGACCTGGAATGGTATGCCTTCTTCCATCAGGTCTTCAATTTCTTCGCCACCGCGTCCGAAAATGAACGGGTCACCACCCTTCAGCCTCAATACGCGATGACCTTCCTTTGCCAGTCTCACCAGCAGCTGGTTGATGTCTTCCTGCTGGATCGCATGCTTGTTTCTTTCCTAGCCGTCATAGATGCGGCGGGCATCGCGACGCACCATATCCAGGATGGGTTGGGTGACAAGGCGGTCATAAACTACGACATCCGCCTGCTGCATCAATCTCAAAGCTCGAAACGTGAGCAGATCCGGGTCGCCGGGGCCGGCACCGACCAGGTAGACCTGTCCGGACTGGACCAGATCGGCTTCATCTTTCTTGAGTTCCTGTTGCAGAGCGGCGCGTGCCTCTTCGTCGCGGCCCGCGTAGACCAGCTCTGCTATGTTGCTTTGCAGCACATGCTCCCAGAAACCGCGACGAGCACTGACATCGCTGTATCGCTGCTTGACCGCGCTGCGATACTCCTCAACCAGACTGGCCAGTCGACCGCACGCTGAGGGTACGGAAGATTCGAGCCGACTACGCAGCAAACGCGCCAACACGGGAGACGAGCCACCTGTAGACACGGCAATCTGAACAGGTGAACGGTCGATTATAGACGGCATGATGAAACTGCCCGCATCGGGCTGGTCGACGACGTTAACCGGTATGCCCTGATCATCCGCTAACTGCGCCACCCGCTCGTTGACCGCTGCCTGATCGGTTGCAGCTATGACCAGGTGCTTGCCGCTGATATCGCCTGCCTCGAACTCCCTATCAATGTGCTTGACCGTGCCTGCAGCTTTCATGTCCTGCATATCCTCGTGCAGAACGGGTGACACGATGATGACTGACGCACCAGCATTGGCCAGCAGTGCAGCCTTGCGCACAGCGATCTGGCCACCGCCGACCACCAGGCAGTCCCGGCCGCGCAGGTTGAGAAATATCGGTAGAAATTCCACTGTTAGGCAATACCTGAGTCGTGCAAAGGGTTAATTTTATCAAACACAGAGCCGCTTAGTCTAAGGAAGCTCTGATTAATTCACATTGGATGGGGGTTCGGGGGCAAGGGTGCTGATGAGGCAACCAGTAAGCCTTTGATATAACATGCCCTTCCCCCGTTAAAAAACTTGCAGGGAGCTCTGAATGTTTCGCGAAGCGAATTAATCAGAGCTTCCCTAAGCATTCAGTCAAGCTGACGGCAGCTTGTCACCTCGACATCCTGAAAGTGATCTTTCAACCAGCGATAAACCTGGTGCGAGGAATGCCCTTTCATGTCCTGACCCGTGTCATGACGCGTCATAATGCTTGCCGTCAGGTCAAGCTTGACGACATTCGGTGTGTAGTGCTCAGTCAGACGGGTGATGGCATTCGGCTGACCGGGCCTGACCGTCGGCATAGTAAAGGCCAGGTTCTGCATCGCATCGAAACGCATGCTGGCGAACAGTGGCCGCAGGCGCTTGCGCACCTCCTCGCGTACAAGGCGCGTTGCAAGCCAGGAGAGGTTGTCTGCTGCGTCGAGCAGATCCCGGTCAATTATCCCGGGCTGATCAGTGAAAAAGTCGAGCGCCGGGTAATAGCCGAGCTTGCTGTTGCGTGCATATTCGGATATCTGGAGAGCCAGTTCGCTACCCACTACATCGGCGGATGCCGCGGCATGGTCGTTCATGGCTTCTGTATCGAGCACAATTTTTACACTCAGTGCTACCTGGGTGACTTTCATGATCGCTCCAGCGTATCGATCTTGGCGAGCACCGAACTGGCCAATGGCTTGATGTGTTTGCGCATGGCTGAGCCGAGCGTGTCAGTGCCACCGAACAGGGGATCCAGCAGGTCTTCTCCCATCTGGGCCAGCCCGAGCATGGCTGTCAGCCTGTCATTATCTACATGCGCTGACCCGCTGACTTCGGCCAGCTGGCGAGTCAGGTCCTCGTAACCTGCCACATTATCCAGTTCACAGAGTTGGTGAGCGAACATATCAATATCTGCAATATTGCGCTGGCGTACACCGGCCAGCCCCAGTGATCGGTAATACGTGCCGATAGACTTGAATAACGCCACTACAACATCCTGCGACGAAGGCCGCTTCAATGCCAGCCGGATGCCCTGCAGGAAACTCCTGCCCTCGCTGCTATGCACCTTCAGGTACATGGCCGCTACATCATTTTGCTCGTTTAAGAGCGGCTCAAGAGCATCCCGTATGCGGGTATAGTCCGGATGAGGATCGCTATCGACCGGGATCGCGTCAGGAACGGCCATCAGGAAACCTGGATAGTAGGCGGATTTGTGAGCTGCTTTTTTCCACAGCGAGGCCTGTTCCTGTTGACTGAGCAAGCCCGGCTGCAGCAGCAGACGAACATTTTCAACAATGCGTGAAGGCTCCGCCTCGAACGGAAGAAACTCGAACAGGAACCGGGCCAGTTCCTGTCCCAATTCGTCAGTAACCACCGAATCATGACGCAATAGTGCCCGCGCCGTCTCCTCGCTGGGCAAGGCCCACCAGACGCGCCGCGAAATTTCGGTTGATATACCGCCGGTATTGGCCACCGCCACTACCGCTTCGGGTTCACCCAGCTTGAGTAATTTTTCCAGGCTGTCATCCGAGCGTGACTGGCTCATCCGTGTCCAGCGGTGGATATAAACGGGGTAGCCGCCGGGCGAGCCGAGAAAGTGATTCGACAGCATTTCGCGAATCTCGCGCAGGTACTTGTCGTCAGGACCGGCCGGATTGAGGACAATTTTTCCCTCACCACGCCCGGTAAGCGCATAGACGATCATCTTCGATTCATCTATCCGCAGGGCATGAACGTCCTGGCGCAGAAGCACATTAATACGCAGATTGTCTTCGTTGGATAACATGTCTAGTTCAACTGTATACGGGTGCCCCATGGCACCTCGGCCTTGCCCTTGACCAGCCACAATACGTCAACCGGCGGTTCTACCGCAGGAAACCGCCCTTCGCCATCGGTGAAGTACACCATCAGGTCAGGCTGGATGTCCTGTTGGGACAGCCATTCGAACGGGGGACAGAATGAAGTCCCTCCGCCCCCCTTGAATGAGCGCGGCGGCGAGACTTCCTCCCACGGCTCAAAAATCCATGGCCCGTCTTCAGCCAGGGCGGCATCACAGGCCATCAGCACAATACGCGCCTGCAGTTGCCCCTTGATGGCATCTATTTCGGAGAGGAATTCGGCTATTTCCTGGTCAGAAATTGACCCGCTAGTGTCCAGGACGATGGTCAGGTTGACCTCGGTCGAACGCATACTCGGGTAGATCGCCTCACCCTCGCGACGGGTTGACGGCCGCATGTAGCTGTAATCATTGCGCGCGATGTAGCTGAGATAGCGCGCCAGCAGCATACGCCAGGGCAGACTGGGCTGGATCAGATCATCCACGAGCCGGGCCAGTGCACCGCCCAGTTTGCCGGCCTGCATGGCCTGCTGGGCTGCCCCGGCGAGCCGTTGCTGCCATTCAGTCGCCTGAGTCATGCGTTCCTCACCACTGAGCGGTTTGGGTCGCTGGGCGCCACCGGGATCGCTGTCCGACTCGGACTTGCCACCCACTTTATCGCGCACATCCTTACCACCGCCCTTGTCGGATACTTCGCCATCGAAACTTGCCTTCTGGTCCTGGCCAGGCAGGTTGCCTTCACCCTGGCCTTCGCTGCCATCCTCTTCCGCCTCGTCATAGACATGCTGATCCAGGGGCTGGTCATACATCTTCTTGTCCAGGCAGGGATAGATTTCTTCGGCAGTCATACCTGTGAAATGCCGGTCGTAAAGGCTGCCAAACGGTGGCGTGAGGCCTTCTTCAATCAGAATTGGATTGATTGCATAGTCGCAGGCGATGTCCCAGCGCCAGCGTGTGCGATTTTCCCGTCGGGCGAAGTGTGCCAGCCCGCAGTGCAGGGCCTCGTGTGCCAGCATGAACTTTGTTTCACTGATGTCCAGGCTGGCGATGTACTCGGGGTTGTAATACAGCTTGTGGGAGTCTGTTGCCGTCGTCTTGCACCACTTCCTGTCGGCTGCAACTAGCGGTAGCCTGAGCAGCAGTGCACCGAGTAACGGCTTGTCCAGTATCAGGTGGGTACGCGCTGTGGCAAGACGTTGCTGAATCGCTTCCAGGTCCATGCCACGTCAATTACCGAAAATCATCATGTCGGCAACGGCATCGGACCAGTCGGCAAACTCCGGCAGATTGAAGATCCTGTCGCCGATTGCCCGGGTCATGTCCGACACCATCATGACACCCATTTCACGTTCCGGAAACTGGCTTGCAAAGCGCAGGATATTACCGTGAACGCGTTCTTCACCGTCTTCATCCAGGGCCCGGATGGCATGACCGACGAGCGCGGTGGCAACAGCGTACTGCAGATCCACCTCGCGTGGCACCTGGACGGGTTCGCCGGCAATGATTTCCTGCAGATCCGGCATATTGGTCAGGTTATCAATGTAGGCTTTCAGCTCTATGCCCGTTGCAGGGCCAACGCAGGCCTGCAGGGTTTCAGTCAACAGCTCGGTACTAGTGCCGAATTTTTGCAGGGCGTTGTGGGCAAATTCCCAGGAACGCGGGGTCGGGAATGCAACCGGATTATGAGCCGGATCGAACTCGAACAATTTTTCCGGTCGAAAACGTAGAAAAGCGATAATCCTGTCATCTATACCCTGCCTATATGCCCAGCTGACCCAGTCATCAAGGTTGATATCAACATCGAAATGCGAGAACCGGTTAGCCAGCGGTGAAGGCATGGTATAGGTAACACCACGATCGCCCTGGCGGTTGCCGGCAGCGAAAATCGCCCACCCGTCTGGCACCTGGTAGTTGCCGAGGCAACGATCGAGGATAAGCTGATAGGCGGCGGCCGAAACGCTCGGTGGTGCCGATGTGATTTCATCAAGAAAAAGAATGCCGGCCTCACCATGACGCCCGGCATCCGGCAGAATTGAAGGGATGGCCCATTCGACATGGTCACCTGCCCGCATGGGTATGCCACGCAGGTCGCTCGGTTCCATCTGCGACAAGCGGATGTCGATGACAGGTGCACCGTTTTCCGCCGCTATCTGGGCAA
>JARFQC010000008.1 GCA_029287965.1 Arenicellales bacterium | reverse complement strand
GGATATCAGTTGCGTGATGTGTGGCGGCTCAGGCTGCCGGGTCTGCTCCCATACCGGCTGGCTGGAGGTGCTGGGCTGCGGCATGGTGCACCCGGAAGTCTTTCGTCACGTAGGCATCGACAGTGAAGAATACACCGGGTTCGCGTTTGGCCTGGGCGTGGAACGTTTGGCAATGTTGCGCTATGGAGTCAATGACTTACGCCTGTTTTTTGAGAATGATTTGAGCTTTTTGAAACAGTTTTGATCCAACTGACCTGGTCGATTGTAGAGTCATAAAAAGAATGCAGAACATGAGTATTAAGACATGCTTGTAAGTGAATCCTGGTTAAGAGAATGGGTCTCACCGAAACTGGATACCGATGAACTGGCGGATCTGCTTACCCTGGCCGGCCTCGAAGTCGGTAGCATCGATCCTGCAGGTGAGCTGCATAAAAAAATAGTGGTGGCGAGAATTCTCGATGTAG
The DNA here is from genome assembly GCA_029287965.1 of Arenicellales bacterium. Classification (GTDB taxonomy): domain Bacteria; phylum Pseudomonadota; class Gammaproteobacteria; order BMS3Bbin11; family BMS3Bbin11; genus JARFQC01. Next base: position 24,983 of record JARFQC010000008.1, on the reverse strand, counting down.
AGGCTCACCCGGATGCAGACCGCCTCAACGTCTGCAAGGTGGACGTCGGTCGCAAGCATGCGCTGACCATCGTGTGCGGTGCAGCGAATGCCCGTATTGGCCTGGTTACGCTGGCTGCGCTGCCCGGCGCTATCCTGCCGGGTGACTTCAAGATTGCGAAACGCGCAGTAAGAGGCGTGACCTCGCACGGTATGCTGTGTTCGGCGTCGGAACTTGGCCTGGAGGAGAGTTCCGACGGCATTATCGAACTGTCCGGGAAGTCCGAACCCGGCACCTCTGCAGAAGACCATCTCGATCTCGACGACAGGATTATAGACCTGGAGCTGACCCCTAACCGGGGCGACTGCCTCAGTATGCGCGGTGTTGCACGCGAAGTATCTGCGTTGACCTCGGCCAGGCTGAAATCACCGGTCGAGTTGAAAGACATCGAGCCCGAACACAAGACAAAGGTTTCTGTCCGTCTCGAAGCAAAAGATGCCTGTCCCCGATACCTCGGTCGTGTGATCAAGGGTATCGATGTGAAGGCGGAGACGCCATTATGGATGCGTGAGCGCCTGCGTCGGGCTGGGATACGCAGTCTTGGCCCCTGTGTCGATGTCACCAACTACGTGATGGTCGAGCTCGGTCAGCCTATGCATGCCTTTGATCTGGACAAGCTCAGTAAAGGCATCATCGTTCGTTACGCCAGCGGACGCGAGAAGCTGGAGTTGCTGGACGGCACGACCATAAAGCCAGGTAAGCATGATCTGCTGATTGCAGATCACAACGGTCCGCTTGCACTGGCCGGCATCATGGGCGGTACGGCGTCGGCAGTGACTGATGATACGAAAGACATCCTGCTGGAAAGCGCTTTCTTTACGCCTGAAATTATCGCCGTGACGTCTCGTGATCGGGGTGTCCGTTCTGATTCCTCGCATCGTTTTGAACGTGGTGTGGACTATGAACTGCAACGTACGGCTATTGAAAGAGCCACGGCACTGCTGATCGATATAGCAGGCGGCGTACCCGGGCCAATCGTTGACAAGACTGCGAATAAATCCATGCCGGTCAGAGATCCGGTAGTACTGCGTAGCGACTATCTCACCCGCCTGCTCGGCGTAAGCATTCCAGCCGGCAGGATTAAAAGCAGCCTCGAACGGCTGGGAATGAAGGTGAAGGGCAAAGCGAAGAAGTTTAGCGTCACGCCGCCCAGCTACCGTTTCGACGTCAGCATGGAAGCGGATCTTATTGAAGAAATTGCACGCTTGACGGGATACGACAAGATTCCTGCTGTCCCTCCTGTTGTCCGCATGCAGATATCAAGCGAAGAAGAAGCGGTGACCCCGGTGCGCAAACTTGAACAGGCGCTGGTAGACAGGGGATTTAACGAAGTCGTTACCTACAGCTTCATCGATCAGGAGATGCATGGACTGCTGACCCCGCACCATAAACCGCTGGAACTGCTCAATCCGATTTCAGCCGAGATGTCGATCATGCGGGCGAGCCTGTGGCCGGGACTGTTGACCACGGTTGAGTACAACTTTAATCGCCAGGTGAAGCACCTTCGCCTGTTTGAATCAGGCAAAACCTTCATCCGCAAGGGACGTAAGATCCTGCAGGATAACTATATCGGTGGTTTGATAACCGGTAATGTTGAGGACCGAAACTGGCAGACCCCGTCTCGTCCATGTGACTTTTACGACATGAAAGGGCATGTCGAAGCCCTGATTCGCCTGACCGGCCGGGAAGGGGCTTTCACTTTCGAATCTCACGCACACCCGTCCTTGCATCCGGGGCAGTCTGCACTCATTCGAAATGGCAAGGAGCCGGTCGGTATGATCGGGCGCCTGCATCCGGCGATCGAGAAGAAGCTTGACCTGGCCCAGGCGGTCTATGTTTTCGAAATCGAATTGGCAGCCCTTCAGGTTGCGGCGGTACCGTCATTTACCCCGGTTTCACGGTATCCTGCAATCCAGAGAGATATCGCGCTGATTATTGACCAGTCCGTTCCTGCCGCCCAGGTATACAGGCACATCCAAAAGAGTGCCGGCAGCTTGCTCGTAAACCTAGAGTTGTTTGACCAGTATCAGGGCGAACATGTTGATTTTGGTAAAAAAAGTCTCGCCTACACCTTGACCTTGCAGCATTCTTCACGCACTCTTAGAGACCAAGAGGTTGAGAATGTGATGCACCAGGTACTAGAACACCTAAAAAATGACCTGGGTGCCCAGTTGAGATAGCGGGTAGAGGATGACACTAACCAAAGCCGATCTGGCTGAAAGACTGTACGACGAACTCGGACTGAACAAGCGAGAGTCCAAGGAGTTTGTCGAGCTGTTTTTCGAAAAGATTCGCAAGGCGCTGGAAAATGGCGACTCGGTCAAACTGTCCGGTTTTGGCAATTTTGATCTGCGCGAAAAAAACCCGCGTCCCGGCCGTAATCCCAAGACGGGTGAAGAAATTCCCATATCTGCAAGACGTGTCGTTACATTCCGACCCAGCCAGAAATTGAAAGAGCGCGTAGAGGCATACACCGCCAGTACGCTACGCGACAAACTGGGGGAATGATCAATGTTGGATCCAGCAGACAACTCGGTACTACCGGAAATTCCCGCCAAGCGCTATTTTACGATTGGCGAGGTCAGTGAGCTTTGTCAGGTTAAACCGCATGTACTGCGCTACTGGGAGCAGGAGTTCTCCCAGCTGAACCCGGTCAAGCGCCGTGGCAACAGGCGCTATTACCAACGTCACGAAGTTGAACTGATAAGGCAGATTCGTTCGCTGCTTTACCTGGAAGGGTTTACGATTAGCGGCGCACGCAACAAGCTTGAAACAGAAGGCAGTGAAGCAGAGAGTCCTGCTGAGGCCGAGAAGGTAAACGTATCTTCAGAAGTCATCGGCGGCCTGATCAACGAGTTGGAAGAACTCGCGGTAATGCTGCGAGACTGATACGCATTTCCACATTTAACGCCTGCAGCACTTCACAAATCGCTTTTCAGCGAAGATAATACGCGAGCTTTTTTACTACGAATAACGGGGCGTAGCGCAGCCTGGTAGCGCACCGCACTGGGGTTGCGGTGGTCGGAGGTTCAAATCCTCTCGCCCCGACCAAATTTTAAACTGCAGATCGTTTGTCCTCGGCGACACTCTCCCGGCGTTTGCTGACAGCCCGGGCCAGTATATCCAGCGACTGTTCAGTGTCATCCCAGCCAATGCATGCGTCAGTGATGCTGACCCCGTACTTTAGCGGCTGATTTTCTACAACGTCCTGCCTTCCTGCATGCAGGTGGCTTTCGATCATCAGGCCCATGATGTTACGGTTGCCTGCGGCAACCTGGTTGGCGACATCCTTTGCAACATCCAGCTGTCTTTCATGCTGTTTCATGCTGTTAGCATGAGAGCAATCCACCATTACGTTCGGACGAACATCGTACTGTTCGAGCTTTTCCACGGCCTGGCGAATATTTTCCTGGTCATAATTGGGCATGCTGCCGCCACGCAGAATGATGTGGCAGTCCTCATTGCCTTTGGTCGAGAAAATGGCAGATCTGCCATCCATTGTCATCGACAGGAAATGATGCGGCTGTGACGCGGCACGGATCGCGTCCATGGCATTTTTAAGGCCGCCATCCGTCGAATTCTTGAAGCCTACCGGGCATGACAGGCCGGATGCGAGTTCCCGATGCACCTGGCTTTCCGTGGTTCTTGCACCAATCGCACCCCAACTGATCAGGTCGGTCAGGTACTGCGGGGTAATAAGATCGAGAAATTCTGTTGCAGTGGGGATGCCCATGTCGGTCAGTGACAGCAGCAGGCTGCGCGCCATCCTGAGTCCGCGGTTGATGTGGAAGCTGCCGTTCAGGTCAGGGTCGTTGATCAGGCCCTTCCAGCCGACTGTGGTGCGTGGTTTCTCGAAATACACGCGCATGATGATCAGCAGCTGGTCCTGGTGCTTGTCGATCATTTTTTTCAGGCGTTGTGCATACTCCAGGGCAGCATCAGGATCGTGAATGGAGCAGGGACCGACAATGATGACAAGCCGGTCATCGTTGCCATGCAGGACATTGTGAACAGCAATGCGCGCATCGTGCGTCGTGCGTCGGGACACTTCAGTTGCGGGGAATTCCGCGTGGAGCTCGGTGGGCAGTACGACGTTCTTGATCCCCTTGATGCGGAGATCTACAGTCTTGAATTCGCTGGTCATTGTGCCTTGGCCTGATGGCAAGAGATAAAAAGGCCTGATTTTACGTGTAAAACCAGCCTTGTAACAAGCTTGCGGGTCAGTCCGGGCGGTGCCAGTCGCCTGATTTTCCGCCGCTTTTCTCCACTAGCATGACGCCATCGATACGCATGAACCGGTCAACCGCCTTGCACATGTCGTAGATTGTCAGCAAAGTAACCTGGACGGCCATCAGGGCTTCCATTTCTACGCCGGTCTGACCGTGCGTTTCGGTCGCGACAGTGCAGTTTACAGTCGAGGCCCCACTATCAATTTCCAGTTTTACATCGACATGAGTCAGGGGCAGGGGGTGACATAGCGGTATCAGGTCGGCGGTTTTCTTGGACGCCATAATGCCGGCGGTGCGGGCAATGCCCAGCACATCGCCTTTTTTATGGCCACCCTGGCTGATCAGGTCCAGCGTTTCAGGCTGCATGTGAATCCGGCCTTCCGCCACCGCGCGGCGGTGCGTCACGGCCTTGTCGCCGACGTCGACCATGTGTGCTTCACCTGCATTGTTGAAGTGGGTTAGTTGTGACATGTCTGGCTTTTATTCATCGGAAGCATTCGGTTTTCTGTGGCGGCTGATATTGCAACGTGGCATACTGCGCGGCGAAAAATCAAGGGCGTAAAACTTAGCAAATCCGCTAATTCTTTCCATCCGGTCATGAAGTGAGAATACTACTTAGTAATGATGACGGCTACCTGGCGTCGGGTCTGAAATGCCTGGATGCCGAGCTGCGAACTATCGCCGACGTGACCGTCGTTGCGCCCGAGCGTAATCACAGTGGTGCGAGCAATTCACTGACATTGCGTCGACCGCTCTGCATGCACCAATCCTCCGACGGGTACTACGTCGTTGAGGGCACGCCGACCGACTGCGTCCACCTGGCTATTACGGGTCTGATGGACAAGGAACCGGACATGGTCATTGCAGGGATCAACAGTGGCCCGAACCTGGGCGATGATGTGATCTATTCGGGCACTGTAGCGGCAGCGACCGAAGGCCGGTTTCTCGGTCTGCCGGCAATGGCCGTATCCATGGCCAGCATGGAGCCACAGTTCTACGACACCGCTGCCAGGGTCGTCTCTGATCTGCTCACACGCCTGGAGCACCAATCGCTTCCGGCAGACACCATTCTGAATATCAATGTTCCGGACATACCCTACGAAAGCCTCAAGGGTGTGCAGGCCACACGGCTGGGCAAAAGGCATAAATCCGAGCCCGTTATACGCGACCGCTCGCCGCAGGGTGACGATATTTTCTGGGTAGGACCAGCCGGTAAAGAGCAGGATGCTGGACCGGGTACTGATTTTCATGCTGTCAGGAACGACTATGTGTCGGTTACACCCCTGCAGATCGACCTGACGCGCTATGACGCCATTGATGCAGTGGCCAGCTGGCTCGAGAGCGATTCCTGATGAATCTCAATGGCATAGGCATGACATCCATGCGCACCCGCAAGCGCCTGATCGACACCTTGCGCGGAATGGGTGTCAGCGACGAGCGTGTCCTGTCCGCGATGATGGAAACGCCTCGCCATTTGTTCGTCGATGAGGGCATATCCTCGCACGCCTACGACAACAGTTCCCTGCCTATCGGTTTCGGGCAGACAATATCTCAGCCGTATATCGTAGCGCTGATGACCCAGGTGCTGCTGGATGGAAAACGTCTCAAGCGGGTGCTCGAGGTCGGGACTGGATCCGGATACCAGTCAGCTGTTCTGTCCAAGCTGGTCGGTGATGTCTACACGGTGGAAAGAATCGTACCGCTATTGAAAAAAGCCAAGCTGGTTCATTACCGCCTGAAGATGCGTAATATCCATTACAAGCTGGCCAAGGGCGGAAAATTTGGCTGGTCGGATGCCGGACTCTACGACGGTATCATCGTCACGGCTGCACCGGTTGTCATACCCGAAGAGCTGTATGAGCAGCTTGAAATCGGCGGGCGCATGGTCATTCCCTATGGTACCCAGGAAAGCCAGGAACTCGTGCTGATTGAACGTACCCCGGAAGGTTTCACGCGCAAGCGACTAGAGGCTGTGCGTTTCGTTCCTTTGATTGGAGAAGCCTGATGGCGATATTCGGCAAGATGTATGAGCGGGTGATGAGCTGGGCGCGGCATCCCAAGGCCACTTACTATCTCGGGGCAACGAGCTTCGCGGAGTCGTCGTTTTTCCCGATACCCGTAGATGTGATGCTCGCACCCATGACGCTGGCAAAGCGGGAAAAGGCGTGGTTCTATGCGGGCGTGGCTACCGTTACCTCGGTAGCGGGCGCCGTGTTCGGCTACTATATCGGCCTGGCCTTGTTTGCCCAGGTAGCTGAACCGATTATCGCTTTCTATCATTTCGAGGATAAATACGCGCAGGTCAGTCAGTTGTTCGATGACTATGGCATCTGGATTATCTTTGTAGCTGGCTTTTCTCCCATTCCCTACAAGGTTTTCACCATTGCGGCGGGTGTTGCACACATGCCGTTGCTGCCATTTATCCTTACATCGCTGGTTGCGCGCGGTGCCCGTTTCTATCTTGTTTCATGGCTGGTTTACATTGGTGGCGACAAGATAGAAGAGGTGCTGCAGAAGCGTGTGGAGCAGATCGGCTGGGGCGTGGTAATCCTGATCATCATCGGGGCCATCGTTTACAAACTGATGACGTGAGTACGCCTTATATTGTCTGAGAACAGAGCTAAATACCTGAGTCGCTTTGTATGCCTTGCTCTGTGCGCAGCGCTGCTGAGTGCCTGCGGGACATCGTCACAGGCGCCGGTAACCGATCGCAGTGCAAAGCTGGCCCGGTACCAGTCGACGGTTGCCGGGCCACCACCCAAGTACGGTTACGCCTACACGGTGAGGAAAGGCGATACCCTGTACAGTATTGCCTATGCCATCAAGCAGGATTACCGGCGTGTCGCATCCTGGAACGGCATTCGTAAGCCCTATACAATTTATATCGGTCAGCGACTGCGCCTGTATCCGACGCGCAGCAGCAAGAAAAAGGCATCTCAGCCACCTGCCAATGCCAGGCCGGCCAGCAAGACTGCCCCCGCAACCAAAACTGCATCTGTAACGCCACGTCCGGCTCCCAAGTCCACCCGGTCAGGCAGCAGCTACCTGGGTACGGTGAAAAGCTGGAAGTGGCCAACACGCAGCTACAAGGTCTCTTCAAGATTTTCCCCGAGCAATGGCAGGGAAGGTATTGATATTTCAGGCAGGAAAGGGGATGCTGTCTACTCGACCGCTAACGGGGAGATCGTCTATGCGGGGAGTGGACTCAGGGGATACGGTCGGCTTATCATCGTAAAGCATAACAAGACATATCTGAGCGCATACGCCCATAACGACAGAATCCTGGTAACCGAAGGACAGGGCGTCAGGGCAGGCCAGAAGATAGCTGAAATGGGTACAGGCGGCACCGGCAGATACAAGCTGCATTTTGAAATAAGAAAAAAGGGCTCGCCGGTAAATCCATTAAAGTACCTGCCCAAAAAATGAGGGATGAGAGGGCATGAAAGGAACTGGAGATATCAGGCTGGTTGAAAATGTTCCGCACATCGGGACAGAAGACAACCCGCCGGCAGCTTCATCGTCTACCGAAACGACAGGTAGATCCTCCGCGCCGGAACTGGACGCAACGCAGATTTATCTGCGTGAAATCGGATTTTCCTCCCTGCTGACGGCAGAAGAGGAAGTCAGGTTCGGGCGCCTGTGCCAGAAGGGCGATATGGAAGCCCGAAATCACATGATCGAGTGCAATCTGCGCCTCGTCGTCAAAATTTCACGTCGCTATATCAACCGCGGGCTTCCTTTTCTTGACCTCATTGATGAAGGCAACCTGGGACTGATCCGTGCCGTAGAGAAGTTTGATCCGGAGCGTGGCTTCCGTTTTTCCACCTATGCGACGTGGTGGATCCGCCAGACCATCGAGCGTGCCCTGATGAACCAGACGCGTACGGTCAGGCTGCCGGTACATGTGTTGAAGGAGATCAACATCTACCAGCGGGCGGCAAGACAGTTGACCCAGTCACTGGAACACGAGCCCACTGCAGATGAAATAGCCGAAAAGCTCGACGTTCCCGTTACGGACGTCAAGAAAATGCTCGGTATGAAGGAGAAAATCACTTCATTCGATACACCTATCGACCATGATGTCGATCGCACACTGCTCGATGCATTGCCGGACGAGAAGGCGGCAGATCCGGCCGATATCCTCCAGAGTGAACAGGTCAACAAGTATCTTGACGCATGGCTGGACGATCTGTCTGACAAGCATCGCGAGGTCATTCTGCGCCGCTTCGGCTTGCGCGGCTATGACATTGCCACCCTCGAACAGGTCGGCAATGATGTGGGCGTAACGCGTGAAAGAGTCAGGCAGATACAGGTCGAAGCCTTGAAGAAACTGCGCACCCTGCTGGAAAAAGAGGGCTACTCGATGGAGACCCTTCTGTAGCCGTATCGGGTCCGCCGTGCCTACGCGGAGCTTTCCAGGATCAATGCTGCCAGGACGACACGGTCCTCCCCGAGCAGTACGTTATAGGTGCGGCATGCTGCATCAGTAGTCATCACCTCAATGCCAGTGCCCTGGTTCATAATGGTCATCATTATTTTCGGGTCGAGCAGATGGTGTTGCGAACCCGTCCCCATTAGAATGATATCCGGCCTGTACTCGAGCAGTTGTTCTATCACGGTCAATTCAAGCTGACTCGCATGGCTAACCGGCCAGTCAGGGACAAATTCATCGGGAGTAACAATCAGGCTGGTAGTGCAGACCGTGTCATTAATCCTGATCATGCCTTTTTCATAGGCGCGAATGGCATTCGACGATCCGGTTTTCTGCTCGTGGAGTTTCATTTCTAGACTCTGGTTGAACGTGGTTGGCGGTTGTTTTGGTCACCTGGATTCCGGGTGTTTTCCATGCCCGGCGGGTCGGCCTGCTGCACGCATTAAACAACACCCGCCAATATTCCCACCAATCCGCCTGGAATCCCAGATAAAATCCCACTCGGATCACCTGAAAACAGCTCGCTGCAAAGGCGCGGACAGACACCGGAATCCAGTAGCCGTGTGGGTTTGACACTCATCGACAGGGTCAGTATCGTTCGATGTCTTTGGTATTTACCGGCGCCTGCCATGGCGCATCGATAATCAGGCAGTAATGGAACAATTCGCCAGAATCAAGCGTCTCCCTCCCTATGTATTCAACATCGTCAACGAGTTGAAGGCGGATGCCCGCAATCGCGGGGAGGACATCATCGACTTCGGCATGGGCAACCCCGATCAGCCCACTCCCGACCGTATCGTGGAAAAGCTTTGCGAAGCGGCGAAGCGACCCGACACGCACCGCTATTCTTTGTCGCGCGGAATACCACGACTGCGCCGCGCGATATGCCAATGGTACGCGAAAAATTACGATGTGGAACTGGACATGGAAACCGAGGCCATCGTCACAATCGGTTCCAAGGAAGGGCTGGCCCATCTTGCGCTGGCCATGGTTGAAGCGGGTGATGCGGTACTGGTGCCCAACCCGAGCTACCCGATCCATCCCTACGGCTTTGTGATTGCTGGTGCGGATATACGGCATATACCGCTGGTCAAGGGTGGCGACTTCTTTGCAGAGATCGAAGAGGCCATCCGCAACACCTGGCCCAAGCCCAAGGCGCTGGTCATCAATTTTCCCAGCAACCCGACCACGCAGTGCGTCGACCTGGAGTTTCTCACGCGCGTCGTCGACATCGCGCGTGAACACAATATCTGGGTGATACACGATATAGCCTATGCCGATATCGTGTTTGACGGTTACAAGGCACCGTCAATCCTGCAAGTGCCCGGTGCGAAGGAAGTTGCCGTGGAATTCTTCAGCCTGTCCAAGAGCTACAACATGCCCGGCTGGCGGGTCGGCTTCATGGTGGGCAACCAGGAGCTGGTTTCAGCGCTGGCGCGGATGAAATCCTATCTCGATTATGGAATGTTCACACCGATCCAGGTAGCAGCAATCGTCGCACTGGAACAGTGCCAGGACGAGGTCAACGAAATACGCGACATGTACCAGGCACGCAGGGATGTGTTATGCGAAGGCCTTACCGCAGCAGGCTGGCCGGTAGAAAAGCCCAAGGCAACGATGTTCGTCTGGGCCGAGATCCCTGACCGGTACAAGGAAATGGGATCACTGGAGTTCTCCAAGAAACTGCTCACAGATGCGAAAGTTGCCGTTTCACCGGGCATAGGCTTCGGTTCATACGGTGATGATCACGTGCGCTTCAGCCTGATCGAGAATGAACATCGCACCCGCCAGGCCATACGCGGCATTCGCGAGATGCTGCGCAAGGATTCAGCCTGAAGTACAAAGGAATAATTAAAGAGTCATTATGGAACCAGTAAAAATAGGCATACTCGGCCTGGGCACCGTTGGTGGTGGCACAGTCAATGTTCTCGGCCGCAACGCAGGTGAAATCACGCGCCGCGCCGGACGTGCCATCAATGTGCACATGGCGTCAGTGCGCTCGCTGGACAAGCCGCGCATCTGCGACACAGAAGGCATGCTGTTGACGACAGACCCTTTCGAGATCGTCAATGCACCGGACATAGATGTCGTGGTAGAGCTGATTGGCGGCAGTACGCTTGCCAAGGACCTGGTTCTATCTGCGATCAGGCAGGGCAAGCATGTCGTCACGGCAAACAAGGCACTGATTGCCGAGCATGGCAACGAAATCTTTTCAGCTGCCCAGGCCCAAGGCGTCACTGTCGCATTCGAGGCTGCCGTAGCCGGTGGCATACCGGTGATCAAGGCGCTGCGCGAAGGTCTGGCGGGCAACACCATCAAATGGCTTGCCGGCATCATCAACGGCACCAGCAATTTTATCCTAACCGAGATGCGCGACAAGGGCCGCAGTTTCGATGACGTCCTGGCCGAAGCGCAGAAACTGGGGTATGCAGAAGCCGACCCGACCTTTGACGTGGAAGGCATCGATGCGGCGCACAAGCTGACCATCCTGGCATCCATCGCATTCGGAATACCGCTGAAATTCGACCAGGCCTATACCGAAGGCATGCGGGAACTGACTACGCAGGACGTCGAGGATGCCGCAGACCTGGGATTCAGAATCAAGCACCTGGGTATTGCCCGGCGGGCAGCAGGCGGCATAGAGCTGCGTGTGCATCCGACGTTGATACCGGAGCGTCGCCTGATCGCCAATGTCGATGGCGTCATGAATGCCATCCTGGTCAATGCCGATGCCGTAGGCCCGACGCTTTATTATGGCGCGGGAGCAGGGGCAGAACCAACAGCCTCGGCAGTCGTCGCCGACCTGGTGGACGTTGTCCGCGCCCTGACCACGGACCCGGAAAACCGTGTGCCGCACCTGGCATTCCAGGCCGATGCCCTTGAAGACATACCCGTGCTTCCAATAGAAGACGTCGACACCGCCTATTTCCTTCGCCTGCTGGCGAAAGACCAGCCGGGCGTGCTGGCAACGGTAACGAAAATACTCGGTGAACACGGTATCAGCATCGAAGCTATCGTGCAGAAGGCGCCGCATGAACATGGCGACGTCGTGCCGATTGTTATCCTTACGCATAACGTGATTGAAAAATCACTCAATTCAGCCCTGGCGGAAATTGCCGGTCTGAACGAAATACAGGATTCTATTAAACGTATCCGGGTCGAATACCTGGAAGCAGATTAACCAACGGAATAATACCCATGAGCAGATATACCGGTCTGATCGAGCACTATATCGATCGCCTGCCCGTCACCGATGCAACACCTGTCATCAGCCTTGCGGAAGGCAACACACCGTTGATCCAGCTGGTTAACATCCCCCGGCTGATCAACAAGGACGTGGATATTTACGTCAAGTACGAAGGGCTGAATCCAACCGGTTCATTCAAGGACCGTGGCATGACCATGGCGGTTACCAAGGCCGTGGAAGCGGGCAGCAAGGCGATTATATGCGCCTCCACGGGCAACACATCGGCCGCCGCGGCGGCTTATGCAGCCCGGGCAGGGATAACTGCATTCGTGGTCATCCCTGAAGGCAAGATTGCACTGGGTAAACTGGCCCAGGCGATGATGCATGGCGCCATTGTCTTGCAGATCAAGGGTAACTTCGATGCGGGCATGGAACTGGTCAAGCAGCTGTCGGAAAGCAGTCCCGTCACGCTGGTGAATTCAGTTAATCCGTACCGCCTGCAAGGACAGAAAACCGCTGCCTTCGAGATCGTTGATGCGCTGGGTAAGGTGCCGGACTATCACTGTCTGCCGGTTGGCAATGCAGGCAATATATCAGCCTACTGGATGGGCTATACCGAGTATGCCGAAAACGGCCCGTCCAACGGCAACACACCCGTCATGTGCGGGTACCAGGCAGCTGGTGCAGCGCCATTCCTGCGCGGTCACCCGATTGAGCATCCCGAGACTGTCGCTACCGCGATTCGCATCGGCAACCCGCAGTCATGGGACCTGGCCATCAATGCCAGGGACCAGTCCGGCGGCTGGTTCGATGAATTCAGCGATGAGGAAATCCTCGCCACCCAGAAACTGCTGGCCGAGAATGAAGGTGTGTTCTGCGAACCGGCTTCTGCCATATCCGTGGCGGGAGCGATTCGTGATATCCGCAGCGGAAAAATCCCGGAAGGATCGACAGTAACCTGCACCTTGACCGGACACGGTCTGAAAGATCCGGATACGGCTATCGCGCAAAGCAGTGAAACAATCTCGGTCGATGCAGACGAGGCGGCCATACGCAAAGTCATCGAAGCCAACATGGCGGACTGAACTCAAAATATTCCTGGATGAACCTCACTGACAAAATCTACGTAGCAGGCCACCGTGGCCTGGTCGGTTCGGCAATTGTCCGGCGGCTGCAGAAGCAGGGCTATGACAACATCGTCAGCCGTACGCATGCTGAACTGGACCTGACCTGCCAGGCGGATGTCAACGCATGGTTTAAACAGGAGAAACCCGATTACGTGGTGCTCGCCGCGGCCAAGGTAGGTGGCATCCATGCCAATAACTCGCAGCGCGCGGAATTCATCTATCAGAACCTGGCGATGGAAGCGAATATCATCCATGCCGCCTGGCAGAACGGAGTTACCAGGCTTTTGTTCCTGGGCAGTTCCTGCATCTATCCACGCGACTGTCCCCAGCCGATGAAAGAGGAATACCTGCTCACCGGACCCCTCGAGCATACCAATGAACCTTATGCGGTCGCCAAGATAGCGGGTATCAAGTTATGCGAGGCCTACAATGACCAGTACGGTTGCGACTTTGTTTCTGCGATGCCGACGAACCTGTACGGTCCGCGGGATAACTTTGATCTTCAGACCTCGCATGTCATACCGGCGCTGATTCGCAAGGTCCACGAAGCACATGCAGCCGGAGACGACAATGTAACCGTGTGGGGCACCGGTAAACCCTTGCGTGAATTTCTCTATGTCGATGACCTTGCCGAGGCCTGCGTTTACCTGCTGCAGCAGAACGGCGTAACGGGCATGTTCAATATCGGCTCCGGGCAGGAAGTCAGCATAGCTGAGCTGACCCGCACCATCTGTGAAGTCATCGGCTTTGAAGGCGACATGGTCTTCGATACGAACATGCCTGACGGTACGCCGAGAAAGCTCCTTGATACGGACAAGCTTTCATCGCAGGGGTGGACAGCATCTACATCGCTAAAGGAAGGCCTGGCCATGGCCTACCAATGGTACTGCAAAGAAGTCTGTCCGTAATCGCTGGCAGGACACACTCCCGGTTATGACTGATACTGATTCCGTCCACCATCGCGTCCTTAATATCAAGGATGAGCTGGCTAGCCGCATTAAGGCACCGCTATCCGAAATTGCGGCCATGTGCTCCGAAGTCTGGCCGGATGCCGACGAGCTGGACGACATACTCAGCCATGAAATAGGCACCCTGCAGGACTGCAGCCTGATGTATGCATGGAATGTAGAGGGGCTGGAAGTCTCGTCCATGGTGCAGATTGATAACCTCGATCCGAAATGGCGTGGTCAGGACCTGACCGACAGGCCATACCTGACCAACCACCTTCCATATAAAGGCATCATGCTGTCTTCAGTCTATCGCAGTGCATACGACGGACGCGAATGCATTACTGCCCTGCAGGCCGTCAACCGCGACCATCAGCTGCTCGGGTTCATCGCTGCAGATTTCTCCCTCAGTGATTTGCTGCGCGGTGCAAGCCTTGAGAGTTCACGGCCACGCTGGCGACAGTATCGTGGTGATCCCGCCGTTCGGGGTACATTGTTCATGCAGGAGCGGGCGCCCAGCGAACTTGACGCCCACATCGATGAAGTCCTCGATCACTTCATGACTCTGTTTGCCGAGCACGGAATCTTCCACGCAAAGCTGCATTTTGCCTCGGGGCGTTGCTCGATATGGCTGATCGACGATCCGTACAGCTATCGCATCCTGACGCTGGATGAGATTCTTGATCCTGACCTGTCACTGGCTTATCCCTGGAGGCCCTACACGGACAAGGCCACTGTCTCGCTGGAACAGATCAGGCAATGCCTGGATCAATTCAAGGGGCTGCGTTTTGCCGATGAAACCATTTACCTGCGTTCTGCCTCGATCAACATCATCAACGGCATGATCGGCCTGACCTTCTCCTGCGATGGTTCACACTATATGCCGATCGGCGAGTTCCTGGAACGCGATATGGCGTTCTGGCTCGGCGCTACCGGATCCTGAGCCCATGGTCAGCACTACAGCGACCGGGCGCCCGTTCCGGCCGGTACAGGTCAGCGATCCATCGGCATGGCTTGCCAGCTTACCAGAGCAGGGATATACGGCTGAACAGATAGCACGCCTGAAGGATGTACTCGACTTCAGGAGCCTGGACTCAGCTGGCAGTGCCAGTCATCTTCAGCAGGCATTATCGGTAGGCGAAATACTGGTCCAGCTGCAGGCCGATGATGTCACGCTGGCAGCCGGACTGCTGCATGACCTGGTCGACCTCGACGACAAGACAGCCAGGGTGCTGGCCAAGCGCTTCGGCAAAGACGTTACCGGACTTGTGGAGGGTATTGCACGTCTCGATATCCTGCCTGAAACGGATGCTGAGGAAGATGTCTCGCAGCGTTCGCATGTCGAGGCAGAGAACCTGCGTAAAATGCTCCTTGCAATGGTTGATGATGTGCGTGTCGTGCTGGTTAAACTTGCACAGCGTTTAGACCACCTGCATCGCATCAAGAACCAGCCGAAAACCATGCAGCAAAAGGTCGCCCACCAGACCCTGGACATATTCGCTCCGCTGGCCAACCGGCTGGGAATCTGGCAGATCAAGTGGCAGCTGGAAGACCTGTCGCTGAGATACCTGCAACCCGAGGAATATCACCGGCTGGCGAAGAACCTGGATGAGAGCAGGGTTGATCGCGAGCGGTATGTCGAGTCATTCATCACTATCCTCGACAAGGAAGTCAGGTCAGCAGGAATAGCTGCAGAGATCAGCGGCCGGGCAAAGCACATCTACAGCATCTATAAAAAAATGCAGCGCAAGGGTGTGGATATCAGCCAGATTTTCGATATGCGCGCAGTCAGGATACTGGTCGATAACATACCGCAATGCTATGCCGTGCTCGGTATAGTTCACAGCATGTGGCCCTATATCAAATCCGAATTCGACGACTATATCGCCACCCCCAAGGCAAACAATTATCAGTCGATTCATACCGCCGTGCATGGCCCCGAAGGGCGCATCGTAGAAGTCCAGATCCGCACCCATGAGATGAATGAATTCTGCGAGCTGGGTGTGGCCTCGCACTGGCGATACAAGGAAGGCGTCGGCCACGATGAGAGCTTTGACCAGAAAGTGGCGTGGCTGCGGCAGCTGCTTGAGTGGAAGGATGAAGTGGCTGACTCGAACGAGTTCGTTGCCGAGTTTCATTCACAGGTGTTCGACGATCGCGTCTACGTGTTCACGCCTGCCGGCAAGGTCATGGATCTGCCTGCGGGGTCTACCCCGGTCGATTTTGCCTATGCAATCCATACAGAAGTCGGACACCGCTGCCGGGGTGCAAAAGTAAACGGTGCCATCGTTCCGCTGACCTATGCACTCAAGACAGGCGACAGGGTTGAAATACTGACCGTCAAGCAGGGTCAGCCGAGCAGGGACTGGATTAATCCGCATCTTGCCTACACGCATTCCCAGCGCGCGAAGGCGAAGATCCAGCAGTGGTTTCGCCACCAGGATTACGAGCAGAACGTCAGTGACGGGCGCCTGCTGCTGGACAAGGAACTGGTGCGACTCGGACTCAGGGATATCAACACCGACAAACTTGCCCAGCAGCTTTCATTCAGCAAGGTTGACGATATGTATGCCTCGCTGGGACGAGGTGAGACCCGCAGTTCGCAAATAGCCAATGCCTTGCAGGTGTCCCTCAAGACCGAGCAGGAAGGCACTGCTGAACTCAAGCTGCGCCAGACCGCCAGGCGTGATGACCGGTCGGATGTACAAGTGCTGGGGGTCGGTAGCCTGATGACCAGTATGGCCAAGTGCTGCAAGCCCGTGCCTGGCGACGACATAGTAGGGTATATCACCCAGGGTAAAGGCGTTTCCGTGCATCGCAGTGACTGCGCTAACGTACTGCGTTATCGCACGAATAATGAAAACAGGCTTGTCGAAGTAGAATGGGGACAGGCCGACCATGAAGTTTACCCGGTGGATATCCAGGTCCTGGCCTATGACCGGCAGGGACTGTTGAGTGACATTACGGCCTTGCTTTCGAATGAGCGGATTAATGTCACTGCGGTCAACACCAGCTCGGACTCGCGTACTCACCAGGCAAAAATGAGACTGACAATAGAGATTTCCGACCTCAGCCGCCTGAGCAAACTGATGGCACGACTCAACGAATTACCCAATGTTCACGAGGCGCGTCGTGTCACCTGAGTCATCTCAACTGACCGTTCTGGCACTGGACAGTGCCACCGAGGCCTGTTCCGTTGCGCTATATCGCAATGGCGATGTGCACGAGGATTTTACCGTCATCGAGCGAGGGCACGCGGAACACCTGCTGCCGATGATAGACAGTCTGCTGAAAAAGTCTGGAATACGACTCGTTGACGTGGACTTGTTCGCATTTGGTGCCGGGCCGGGCTCGTTCACCGGCCTGAGAATCGGCGTGGCCATGATCCAGGGACTGGCCATGTCAGTGGGCCGGCCGGTGACCCCTGTGTCTTCCCTTGCAGCGCTGGCTGCACGACGGACGGGAGATGTGCTGGCCATGATTGATGCACGCATGGGCCAGGTCTATCATGGCCTGTTCAGTGTCGGGAAACAGGGTCAGCCTGTACCCGTTGGCGAAGAAGTCGTCAGCAACCCTGCCGATGTACCGGTTCCGGAAGTTGAGCGACTGAATATTCTGGGCAGCGGCTGGGACAGCTATGCGGATGCATTGCACGACAGGTTTGATGCCGGACTGCAGCTCGAGTTCGTTGCGGGTGAGTATCCACATGCTGCCGATGTGGCCAGAATCGCCGCACATGAATTAAACCGGGGCAGGGCCGTCGAGCCCGGACAGGCACTACCTCACTACGTGCGCAACAATGTAGCAAGAAAAATGGGCGAATGACGGAAGAATTCAGGGCATACTTGCGACATGAGCCTTAGTATTGAAATCTGGCGTGGTGACGGTGGATACCTGCTGGCCGAGGTGTCCGGTACGTACAGCATGTTCGGATTCAAGGAACTGACCAAGCGCATGCGGCTGGAGGCGGAAGAACAGCAACTCGATCACTTGCTGATCGACCTGACCCGGGTGGAAGGCGATATCGAGACCTGGGAAGGTGAACATCTCGGTGAGTACGTTGCCCTGTCGAGCCAGAAAAAGCTGAAAAGCGCACTGGTTGTAGTGAGTACAGAAGTCGCCTGCCGGTTTGAAAAGATTGTCACGCGCAAGGGCACCAACATTCGCATCTTTACCGACCGCGACCAGGCATTAACCTGGCTCAATGCCATCAGTACATAGCGCCCTGCTAGCAGAAGCAAGTGAAACGGATTGTTAAAGAAGTCGTACTGGCGTCGTTTATCGGCGCGGCGCTGGCGATACTGAGCATCCAATTGCACATGATTCATTCCAAGCGTGCCGAGATAGCGCAGATAGTATCCCAGCAGAAGGTGCTCGTAGAGCGCCTGTCGCAGTTCAGGGTGGACATTAACCGCTACTTGTCTTCCCGTTAGGCGGCCGAGTCCGTGTCACTGCTGTACTCGCTCACGCGCGGGTAAATTCTTGCCATGCGAACGGATGCCCCCATGGTTTGTACAACTTCGATCGGATACTGATCGACCAGTATCGTTGTGCCGCTCACCGGTATGTCTTCCAGTTTTTCCAGAATCAGGCCGTTTAACGTTTTGGGACCGTCTACGGGCAGGTGCCAGCCCATCTTCCGATTCAGGTCGCGGATCGAAGCACTGCCGTTGATCATGTAGGAATCATCGCTCTTCGGGTGAAATTCGCGGCCTTCACCCGGAGCCTGGGTCGTGAAATCACCCACGATTTCCTCGAGGATCTCGTCCAGTGTCACGATGCCCATCAGGTCGCCGTATTCATCGACGACCAGCCCCATGCGGCGTTTTTCTTTCTGCATGTTGAGCAGCTGGGTGGTTACCGGGGTGCCTTCCGGGACGAAATATGCCGGACGTATGTACTCATGCAGTGAATCCTTGTCCAGGTCGTCGTCACGCAGGGCATGCATTGCACGGCGCAGATGAATAATGCCGATGATGTTGTCCAGGTTGCCGTGGTAAACTGGCAGGCGTGTATGATGGCTGGTAGTCAGCTGGTTGGCGATTTCATCCCAGTCTTCATCGATATCAATTCCTTCGATGGCGCTGCGGGGGACCATGATGTCTTCAACCGTGATGCGCTCGAGGTCGAGTATGCCGAGCAGCATGCTCTGGTGCCGCTTGGGAATCAGGCTGCCGGCCTCCTGCACCACGGTACGTAGTTCATCCTGGTTCAGTGCGTCATGACTCCGGTCGGGATTGCGCATGAACAGGCGGATGAAGCCGTTCGCAACAAGGTTGACTGCCCAGACGAAGGGGTAAAGCAGGTACAGCAGCGGCACAAGCACATAAGCAGCCGGAAAAGCGATTGCTTCGGGATGACGGGCGGCGAGTGTTTTCGGCGCCACCTCTGCGAAAATAAGCACGACTAGCGTCAGTACGAACGTAAACACCGCGATGGCCGGCTCGCCGTAAATGCGCAATGCCGCGATAGTGGAAATCGACGCGGCGGACAGGTTGACGAGATTGTTGCCCAGCAGGATCACGCCCAGCAGGCGGTCGGGCTGGTTGAGCAGAAAACTGACAAGCCTTGCGCTGCGGTTGCCCTTTTCGGCCAGATTTTTCAACCGATAGCGGTTGAGTGCCATCATGGCTGTTTCAGACGATGAAAAGAAGGCTGACAGTATGATCAGCAGGGCCAGTACAAGGAACAGGGCCCAGACGGGTAGTTCGCTCAAAAGCGAGAGACCTCAGTAAGGCAAGGGAATGCTAGTTTAACGGTTGTACGTCTTGCTGTCATCGCTAGAGCAGGACGCGTTCAATTCCTCGTTCGTTGATCTCCGCCGAATAGCGTTCCAGCCACTCTTCACCCAGCATGCGGCGTGCAAGTTCTACGACCACGTAGTCGGTCTTGAGGCCGGTAGCCGGTTCGTAGCGCGACAGACCCTGCTGGCAGGAGGGGCAGGAGGTCAGTATCCTGGTCTCTCCTGCGCCTGCGTTACCGGAGGGCAAGCCGCGGATGTTCTCCTGGATTTCCTGCTCCTTGCGATAACGCACCTGGGTAGCGATGTCCGGGCGTGATACAGCAAAAGTACCTGATTCACCACAGCAGCGATCAGAAAGCGTTACCTCTGCGCCAAGCAGCGTACTGCTGACTTTGATCGGGTCGTGTTTTTTCATCGGCGTGTGGCATGGGTCATGATACAGGTAGGCCGTATCACTCGCTGGCAGCTTTACGCCTGACTCCATCAGGTACTCGTGAATGTCCAGCATGCGTACCCCGGGAAATATCTTCTCCAGCTGGTATTTCAGCAGCTGGTCAAGGCAGGTGCCGCACGAAACGATGACCGTACTGATATCCAGGTAACCGAGGGTATTCGAAATTCTGTGCATCAGTACCTGGTTGGCTGTGGAGATGTCGCCGGATTTTTTCGCGTCACCCGCCGCGGCTTGAGGGTACCCGCAGCAGAGGTAGCCGGGCGGCAGAATGGTTCTGACGCCCTGGCGATAGAGCATGCTCAGTGTTGCCATGCCTATCTGGCTGAACAGCCGCTCTGAGCCGCATCCCGGGAAATAAAAGACGGTATCGCTGTCATCATTGACCCTCGCGGCGTCGCGAATAACCGGAACCGTGTTGGCATCTTCTATGCTCAGCATGGCCCGCAGGGTGGGGCCGGTAACATTGGAAGGCAACGGCTTTTCGATGAAGTTGACGATCTGGCTCGTTACCGTCGGCTTGCCTACCGATGTAGTCGGGCGCTTGCGTTCCGGCAGCAGACGGAAGCGATTGGCCAGTACGCTCGTCCAGTGCTGGGCCAGGTAACCGGCCTGGATCATGAACGTGCGCATCAGCTTGATGCTGCGCGGGCTGGTCACATTGAGAAACTTCATCGCTGCCCAGGTGCCGGGGTTGAACTGCCTGACATTCTGGTCACGCATGATGGTCTTCATCTGGGCGCTGACATCGCCGAAATCGATGTCTACCGGGCAGGGGCTGAGGCAGCGGTGACAAACGGTGCAGTGGTCTGCGATGTCATTCATTTCATCGAAGTGCCGGGTCGATATGCCCCGGCGTGTTTGTTCCTCGTACAGGAATGCCTCGATGATCAGGCCAGTGGAAAGGATCTTGTTGCGCGGCGAGTAGAGCAGGTTGGCACCGGGTACGTGGGTCGTGCAGACAGGCTTGCATTTACCGCAGCGCAGGCAGTCCTTGATCATGTCATTCAGGTCGCCGAGCGCGCTGGCTTCCAGGATCAGTGCTTCCTGCTGTACCAACCTCAGGGATGGCGTATACGCACGTTCCAGTCCGCTGCCGGCCATCAGTTTGCCGCGGTTGAAGTGATCGTCAGGATCAACTTTTTTCTTGTACCGGGCGAAGGCCTCGACAGCCTCCGGTTTCATGAACTGCATCTTGGTCAGGCCAATGCCATGCTCACCGGATATGACGCCGCCCAGCGATTCGGCCAGCTGCATGATCTGGCATACAACCCTGTCTGCCTCATGCAGCATCTGGTAATCGTTTGAATGGACCGGAATGTTGGTATGTACATTGCCGTCACCGGCGTGCATGTGGGTCGCGACAAAAATGCGGCTGCTGCGTACACGTGCATGAATGTCATCCAGCGTGTCGCAGACTTGGGCAAGGTTCTTACCGCTGAAAATTTCCTTGAGCGGTTTTTCCACGTCCCGCCGATACGAGATGCGCAGTTTCCTTTCCTGCAGCAGTTTGAAAGTCGGCGTATCGTCAGGAGTGTCTGCGGTCAGCTGGCTGCGCAGCACCGGGAAGGCCGATACGGGCTTGTCCGGTTCTGCAAGTATTGATGACCAGCAACTGCGTACCTGCTTCAGGTGTTCAATAGCCGCTTCCGTCTTGGCCTGCAGAATGGCCTGTTCCTCATCACTGTCGCCGAAGTTTTCGAAGCTGATATCGGCGCGCATATCCTGTTCGATGTAGCGGCTGACTTCATCGAGGATGGCCAGCTTGTTCTGCGTGGACTGGGTGATGTTGATGCGCTCGATGCCTTCACTGTACTCGGCCAGCCGATCCAGCGGGATCACCACATCCTCGTTGATCTTGAAGGCATTGGTATGGGCGGCAATGGCCGCAGTACGGGAGCGGTCCAGCCAGAACCTGTGCCGGGCCTCAGGGCTGACGGCAACAAATCCCTCGGCATTGTTCTTGCTGACCTTTTCGATGATTTGTCCGGCCATGTCAGTCAGCAACGACTCATCGTCGCTGCCGAGGTCAACCAGCAGAATCATCTTGGGCAGGTCAGCACGGGCGGCCTTGGTGGAGTACCTGACCGCCTTGATGTAGCGTTCATCCAGGTGCTCCAGGCCTGACAGGAGTATGTCATCCTGCTTTTCAACCAGGTCAATGATCTCGACAATGGAGGAAACCGCCAGCCTGAGGTCTGTACCGAAGAACTCCAGGCACAGTGTGTGTATATGCTCGGGCATGCGGTGGAGGATGAAGCGACCGGATGTAATCAGGCCGTCGCAGCCTTCTTTCTGGATGCCGGGCAGCCCGCCGAGGAACTTGTTCGTCACATCTTTCCCAAGGCCGCTGCGGCGCAGCTGGTCACCGGGGATTTCGAGTATCTCCGGCTCGCCATCAGGCGTAGTGCCATCAGCAAGGAAGAGCTGGATGCTGAATCTCGCCTTATCCTGATGATGAATCTTGCCCAGGTTATGGTCGAGGCGTTCGACTTCCAGCCAGCGAGCATCCGGGGTCACCATGCGCCACGAGACCAGGTTATCCAGTGTCGTCCCCCACATGACGGCCTTTTTTCCGCCGGCGTTCATGGCGATGTTGCCGCCAATGCACGATGCATCCTGGGAGGTGGGGTCTACAGCGAATACAAGGTCAGCCGCGTAGGCGCGTTCTGCAACCCGGCGTGTCACGACGCCGGCTTCGACACCGATCGTCGGGACCTTTGCAGAAACGCCGGGAAGCGTCCTGTGCTCGACTGTATCCAGGCGCAACAGGCGCTCGGTATTGATGACTGCGGTCTGACTGTGGAGCGGGATGGCGCCGCCGGTATACCCGGTTCCGCCACCGCGGGGGATTATCGTCAAGCCGAGATCGATACAGGCTTCAACCATGTCCCGGACTTCGCGTTCGCAATCCGGTGTCAGGATGACCAGGGGATACTCGACACGCCAGTCCGAGGCATCGGTGACGTGCGAGACACGCATCGTGCCGTCAAAGTGGATGTTGTCCCTGGCGGTGACGCTCGATAAGCGTTTTTTAATCTTGCCGCGCAGAGACCTGGCGTTCTGCAGGCATTTTTCGAATTCAAGGACCGCTTCACGTCCTTTATCTGCGAGATTCAGAGCATCGACATTGCCTCCGGCTCGCTGCGTGATCTGGTCCAGCCGTTCATGCAGGGTTCCGGCCAGCGACGACCAGCGATCCGGATTGGCCAGCAGGTCGTCCTGGATAAACGGATTGCGGCTGATCACCCACATGTCACCCAGCACGTCAAACAGCATCCTCGCGGACCTGCCTGTCTTGCGCTGGTCGCGTAGTCGATCGAGGATTTCCCACATGTCTTCACCCAGAAAGCGCAGGACTATTTCCCGATCCGAGAACGAGGTGTAGTTATAGGGGATCTCGCGTATTCGTGAGGTCTTCAATCTGGTCAGCTGCCCATGATGATGGTTCAAGTAAAGGCGGCAATTTTAGCAGTCACGAGGTGGAGCCGATACAAGCCTGCACGAACCGGCCGGATTAAATTCGATTGCCGCAATTGCATTGTTTGGAAAGCATTTTCAACTCGTATTCAAGGGCGAATTATATTAGTATCGTCTAATTTTATTGACCAAGAATTCCGCCGCTTTAATACAGTAGAGGGCTGCATGCAGTGATAGACATGAAGGGGATATTAAGAGACTTGCGGACCATGTTCGTTCCGTTTTTATCCTGGATTGGCGAGTTGAAGGATAAGGATACCATCCGCTCTGACGTGATTGCCGGTGTTACCGTCGCGATGGTGCTGGTTCCCCAGTCGATGGCTTATGCCCAGCTTGCCGGACTGCCTGCCTATTACGGTCTGTATGCCTCGTTCCTGCCACCCATGGTGGCTGCCATTTTCGGCTCATCCCGCCAGCTCGCGACCGGGCCGGTTGCGGTGGTTTCATTACTGACGGCTGCCGCACTTGAGCCCATCGCCGCAGCAAACCCGGAAGGTTTTCTCGCCTACGCTGTCCTGCTGGCGGTACTGGTGGGATTGTTCCAGCTCTTCCTCGGCCTGTTTCGCCTTGGCGTACTGGTCGATTTCCTGTCACATCCTGTTGTCATCGGCTTTACCAACGCTGGCGCACTCATCATCGCCACCTCGCAAATGGGCAAGCTGTTCGGGGTGACGGCAGTGCAGGCGGACCACCATTACGAAAAAGTCTGGAGCATGATAGAGGCAGCTGTACATAACACGCACCTGCCGACATTCGGCATGGCCGTGCTGGCTTTCGCCATTCTGATACTGATGAAGAAATATGCGCCCAGGCTGCCCGGTGTGCTGGTGGCGGTTGTCATCACCACGGTTATCGCCTGGTTGTCGGGTTATGCGGAAGCAGGCGGCAAGATTGTGGGCAAGATTCCTGAAGGCCTGCCCGCATTTACGATTCCGGACTTCAACTGGGAAGCCGTGAAGACGTTGATGGTTACGGCAATCACGATTTCACTGATCGGATTCATGGAGGCCATCTCCATCGCAAAGGCCATGGCGGCGCGTACCCGTCAGCGTCTTGACGCCAACCAGGAACTGGTTGGACAGGGACTGAGCAACATCGTTTCGGGCATGTTTTCCGGCTACCCGGTGTCTGGTTCCTTTTCACGTTCCGCGGTGAATATAGACGCCGGCGCCGTCACTGGCATGTCGTCCGTGGTGACCGGGCTGGTGGTTGGCATCGCACTGCTTTTCCTGACACCGCTGCTGTACCATCTGCCCCAGGCGACACTTGCTGCAGTCATCATTATGGCCGTGGTCAACCTGGTCAAGATCAAGCCGATCATCCATGCCTGGCATGCCGAACCACATGA
>JARFQC010000223.1 GCA_029287965.1 Arenicellales bacterium | reverse complement strand
CAACAAGACGCGCCGCATCGATTTCGCCCTGTTCATGGTTACCGCCCTCGAAAACGATGAGCTTGTCCAGGAGGCTCCCGCAATTGTCAGCTGCAAGTCTGCATCGGCATTGAAGCACTCGAATCCGGCAGGGCCGCACTGACCTGGCGTGTTCACTGCCGGAATTTCGGCTTTGCCATCGCAGCAGGCCTGAACTCATGTCAGACTAGTAGCTGATTCTTTATTTCAACTACTGGGGTGCAGCACATGCAGCTAGGTGCATTTTCAATCAGTCTGGCAGTCAGTGACATCGGGAAGTCCAGGGGCTTCTATACTGCCCTGGGTTTCGAGACCGTCGGTGGTGATGAGCAGCAAGGCTGGCTGATCCTGCGCAATGGCGACCATACCATCGGCCTGTTCCAGGGCATGTTCGAATCGAACCTGATGACGTTCAATCCCGGCTGGGACAGGCAAGCCAATGCATTGGACGACTTCACCGATATACGTGACATCCAGGCACAGTTGGCATCTGCGGGTATCGAGATAGACAGCGCGACGATCGAATCGGACTCCGGGCCGGCCAGTTTCAGCGTTACGGATCCCGATGGGACCGTCATTCTCTTCGATCAGCTCGTATGAAGAAATGGTTGTTCGAAGACGCAAGTATCCGTCACTCACTGCTTATGGCAGGCCGTTAAGGTGCACCAGGGCACCTCGATTATGTGCAGCAGACAGACACGTGATGCGGATCAGTCGCTCTCCTATAACGCCGCGACAGGATAATGGCATATAAACTCGCAGCCGATTTCGTCCTGTTGCTGCATTTCGGTTTCGTTGTATTTGTCATTGCTGGCGCACTGCTCGTCACGCGGCGCCACTGGCTGGCAGTGCTGCACCTGCCTGCTGTGATATGGGCCGCAATGCTGGAGTTTCGAGGCTGGATCTGTCCGCTTACCCCGCTGGAAAATTCCCTGCGGCAGGCAGCAGGCGAGTCAGGTTACCAGGGTGGCTTCGTCGAACACTACCTGTTGCCCGTTCTGTACCCGGCAAGCCTGGATGCAAGGATGCAGACATTAATCGGCAGTTTTGTCATCCTGATCAATGTTGCATTATATGCACGAGTCTTGATCGTTCACCGACGCCAACAAAAGGACAGCAGTGAGACTACAAACTGAACCAGACGTACCAGTGTCTTTACGTGTACGCGCCATGAAGGCAGGAATATACAGTGGGCTGGGTGGTGTAGTTCTACTTGGCACCACGAATGCTTTCGGTGCCGGCGCAGCCGGGACGGAGGAAGTCATTGGCCAATACACCCACAGTGACGCGATATTGCTGCTGGCCTATGTCCTCCTCGCCCTGGTGTTTTCTTTCCTGTGTTCGGTCGCCGAGGCCGTGCTGCTGAGTATCACACCGACCTATATCGCCGGCCTGCGTGACAAGCGGCCCAGGCAAGCGGAGATGCTGCATAAGCTGAAGATAGAGAACGTGGATCGCTCTCTTGCTGCAATACTGACCCTTAACACCATCGCCCACACTGTCGGTGCCATCGGCGCCGGTGCCAAGGCGACCGCCGTGTTCGGCAGCGCCTGGTTCGGTGTATTTTCAGCCGTGATGACACTGCTCATCCTGTTCCTGTCCGAGATCATACCCAAGACCCTGGGTGCAGTTTACTGGCGCAGCCTGACCAGTGTGACGGCCTATTTTGTCCGCACGCTGACCATCATCCTCTACCCATTGATTCTTGTTTCCGAACTGTTGACCAGGCTGATTGCACACGGCAAGGAAGTGCATATTTTCAGTCGCGACGAATTCATTGCCATGGCGGACATGGGTGAGCAGAGCGGACAAATCAAGGAACAGGAATCGCGCATCATCCAGAACCTGTTCCATTTCGAATCCCTTACGGCCAAGGACATCATGACACCCCGCACGGTCATCGTTGCCCTGCAGCAGGACATCACTGTCAGCGATGCGCTGATGGAGCATCCGCACAATGTTTTTTCACGTCTGCCTATCTACGACAAGGACCTCGACGGGATCACCGGGTTTGTGCTCAAGGATGATCTGTTGCTGGCCAAGGCGAAGGACAAACACGATATGCCGGTCAAATCGCTGCAGCGCGAGATCATGGCTGTCAGCGATGCACTGCCGCTGTCGCAGCTGCTGGAAAAGTTGCTTGATGAACGTCAGCACATCGCGCTGGTCGTCGACAACTATGGCGGTACACGCGGTCTTGTGTCCCTTGAGGATGTGGTCGAAACCCTGCTCGGCATGGAAATAGTCGATGAGATGGACAAGGTTGCCGACATGCAGACACTGGCCCGTCAGCAGTGGGAACGGCGCGCCAGAGGGCTGGGCATCAACATCGAGGAACTGAATGTCGACGCAGCCGCAGATGAAACAGAAGCAGCGGCCGACCCTGGTGATTCACAACAGAAGGATTGATCTGCTTTTAACGTCGAGATGACTGCATGGTGAGTTTTCTATTAATACTGCTATTTATCTTTAGTGCCGTTGCGTGTCACACCATCGCCCGCAGGCAGGGTGGCAAGGGAATTTTCTGGGGCGTTATGGGTGCGGTATTCGGGCCGCTTGCGATTCCGTTTGCCCTGCTCTTCAGTCGCCGGTCGGGCACGCCAACACGGTCGCAGCGGTCGTGAAGCAGGCCATCCGCAAGTCAGTCTCGGCGAACGAGTACTACACGGCAGAGCGCTGCCATATCACGGAGTTGTCCAACTCCGAAGACGATCCCACGCTGTCGATAGCGCAGGCACGTTTAGAGCCGGGTGTCACGACGCGCTGGCACAGACTCCGTGAGACAGCTGAGCGATACGTCATCCTGGAAGGACAGGGGCGTGTAGAGGTAGGCGATATGCCGCCCGGCAATGTCGCAGCCGGGGATGTCGTACTGATACCCCCGATGGCCAGGCAGCGGATCGCCAATACCGGCGACGCCGACCTGGTTTTTCTGGCCATTTGTTCGCCGCGTTTCCTGCTGGAAAACTACCAGGACATAGAGGATCAGAACGGATAGGGCTGGAATGCTGCTGACGATTTCAGCAGTCGTGTGCTATTTCAGCTGCCGTTCTATCCAGCGGGTAAGGGGCTTCCACTGTTCCAGGTCGTGCTCGACCTGGTACCAGGGCATATCGAAAATACCCAGGCCCTGTTCGGCGGCGTGGATGTAATTCTGCGTATCGCGGAGCGTCGCCACGTAGGGAATTTTCAGGTGCTTGAGAAACTTGTCCAGGTCCTTGTAAATCAGGGTCTTTTCGCGCACCCGGTTTGCCACCACCGCGACCTTCTTGTTGTGGGACTTGAGC
Organism: Arenicellales bacterium; assembly: GCA_029287965.1. Lineage (GTDB taxonomy): Bacteria > Pseudomonadota > Gammaproteobacteria > BMS3Bbin11 > BMS3Bbin11 > JARFQC01. The sequence goes on along the minus strand of JARFQC010000223.1, from coordinate 3,685 downwards.
TTGCCGCTTTTTTGCAGATCACCGATGAAGTGTGAGGCGGCGCGCATGTCGATCGGGGACGGCAGCACGGGAATCAGGATCACGTCTGCACGCTTGATCAGGTCGGTCAGTTGCTTGCCTTCGACACGGGCAGGCGCGTCCATGATCACACGTTCGACGTCCCTGGCGTAGCGCAGTGGCCCGTCTTCTGGCGACATGCCTTTGATTTCGTAGTAGTAGTCGCGGTTGCGGGAGTTCAGCCATTCCGTGGCGGAATGCTGCGGATCGAAATCCACCAGCACCGTGTTGAGGCCGCTGGTAGCATAGAAGCTGGCCAGGTTGGTCGACAGGGTGGTTTTGCCGCACCCGCCCTTTGCGTTCAGTACCAGTATGGATTTCATGCCGGCGAGAATAACGCGAATTTCCATCCAGTTCCACAACCCCGAAATGCCGGTATCTGGACACGCGGTATTCAGCTATGATGAGTCGCAATAACAGATAAAAGGAGGAAATGATGGCAACCGTACTGCTCGAGGGGAATGAAGTTCACACTAATGGAGAACTGCCCGCAGTAGGCTCCGAAGCACCCGATTTTTCCCTGACGGGGGGCGACCTGACCGACACGATGCTGAGTGATTTCCGTGGTACCCGGGTGCTGCTAAACATCGTCCACAGCCTCGATACCTCCACGTGTGCGATCTCGACAAGGAAGTTCAACGACTACATAGCCGGCGAGGATGTCGCCATCCTGATCATTTCCGCCGACCTGCCCTTCGCCCAGGCCCGCCTGTGTGATACGGAAGAACTGACCAACGTTATTCACCTGTCCATGATGCGCTCCAAGAAGTTCGCCAAGGACTACGGCGTCCTGTTCGAGGATGGCCCGCTGAAAGGCATCACGGCACGGTCCATTGTCGTCATAGACGAAGACGGCAAGGTGGTGTACACGGAGCAGGTGCAGGAAGTCACCGGCGAACCGGACTACGATGCTGCACTGGCGGCATTGCGCGAAGAGTAGGTCAGAACAACAAAGATGTTACGCACTGGCCGCGATATTAATTCCTTCAAACCTCGCCATAACTCAACCGGTCACCCACCCAGCGCCTGACCAGCGGTTCGACCAGCTCGGGATGGTTGGACTCGATGTTGCTGGCGGCGGCCGGTACGTCTTCCAGCAGATCGGCATCCCTGGCCAGGTCGGCGATCTTCAGCTGCAGCAGGCCGGTCTGGCGGGTACCGAGCAATTCTCCCGGGCCACGCAGTTCCAGGTCACGGCGGGCAATCTCGAAGCCGTCGTGGGTCTCACGCATAGCGGCGAGGCGGGTGCGGCCGTTTTCCGACAGGTTGCCGTGATACATCAGCACGCAGGCTGATGCGGTGTCGCCCCGCCCTACCCGTCCGCGCAGCTGATGCAGCTGCGCCAGGCCCAGGCGTTCGGCATTCTCGATAATCATGAGGCTGGCATTGGGTACGTCGACGCCAACCTCGATTACTGTCGTAGCGACCAGGATGTCTGTTTTCCTGTCCCGGAAGGCATCCATGACCTGCTCTTTTTCGGCTGGTTTCATGCGGCCGTGGATCAGGCCCACCGACAGTTCCGCAAGGATTTCAGCCAGCTGACCAGCGGTGTCCTCGGCGGCTTGCGCCTGCAGCGACTCCGATTCGTCAATCAGGGTGCACACCCAGTAGACCTGGCGGCCAGACTGGCAGGCTACCCGCACGCGTTCGATAATTTCATCGCGCCGGTCATCCGGTATGACCGCCGTTTCCACCGGCTGGCGTCCGGGTGGCAGCTCGTCGATTACCGACGTATCCAGGTCGGCGTAGGCCGTCATGGCCAGTGTGCGCGGAATCGGTGTTGCCGTCATGATCAGCTGGTGCGGCGTGTGATCGCCGTAGCGTCCTTTCTCCCGCAGGGCCAACCGCTGGTGTACACCAAAGCGATGCTGTTCATCGACGATGATCAGGGCCAGGTGGGCAAATTCGGTGTCGGCCTGGAACAGGGCATGTGTACCGACGATGCATTGCAGGCTGCCGCTGGCCATGTCAGCCAGCAACTGGCGACGCTGCGCCGCCGGCGTCTTGCCCGTCAGCAGGGCGATGCGAATCCCCAGCGGATCGAGCCATTGCAGCAATGTCCTGCTGTGCTGCTCCGCGAGCAGTTCGGTTGGTGCCATCAGTGCGACCTGGTAGCCGGCGCGCATCACGGCGAGCGCGGCAATTGCCGCAATGACGGTTTTACCTGAACCTACATCGCCCTGCAGCAAACGCTGCATGGCTACCTGCCGGCCGAGGTCGTGGAAAATTTCGTCGACCACGCGCTGCTGTGCAGAGGTAAGTTGAAACGGCAGCGCATCATGCAGGTCGCGCGTGTGGCCAACAGGATCCTGAATCTGCAGCGTGTACTCATGCTCGGTCGTACGGCGCAGCTGGCGCAGCGACAGGTGATGGGCCAGCAGTTCCTCGAAAGCCAGGCGGCGCTGGGCAGGATCCTGACCTTCCCGCAGCATGGCCGTGTCGGCGTTGCGGCTCGGGTGATGGACGTACTGGATCGACTGAATCAGGTCCGGAAAGTGGCGCGCCTTGCGCATAGCCTTTGGCAGGAGTTCGGGCAGGCGTTTCGGCTGCTGTGTCATGACGTCGATGGCCAGTGCGCAGAACTTGCGCAGGGACAGCTGGTGCAGACCGTCCGTTGTCGGGTAGACCGGTGTCAGGCTGGGCTCAATGAGGTCGTTGTCAGGGTCGCTGATGATGCTGTATTCCGGGTGGATCATTTCCAGGCCGGGTCCTGAACGTCTAACCTCGCCATAGCAGCGTACGGTTACCCCGCGGGCCAGGCCCTGTTGCTGGGCAGCGGAAAAATGAAAGAAGCGCAGGGTCAGCGATCCGGTGCCATCAGCGATGCGCGAAAGCAGCATGCGGCGTTTGCCGAAGCGAACTTCGCTCAGTTCGACCTGGGCCTGGATCAGTACCTCGCTGCCGGGCTGCAGCGCGCCGAGCGGGACCAGGCGGGTGCGGTCTTCGTAACGCAGGGGCAGGTGAAACAGCAAGTCCTGGACGGTGGTAATGCCGAGGCGTTCAAAACGTTCCGCGACGCGTGAACCGATGCCGCGCAGTGTCGTGACAGGGGTTTGATCGAGGGTAGTCGTGCCGTCCATCGCTGCACAGCCCGTCGGACGGTTATTCGCCTTTCACGTCGTGGTGTTCGGCGAAGGTGCCCACCTGCTGTGCCAGGAACGCCGTTTTGGCAGATTGTTCCAGCGCATTGCACCACTTGAACGCCTGTTCAAGATTGTTGCCCTGTGCATACACACCGTGGCCGCGCACGACCACGACAGGGTATTCCGCCAGTGCCGTGGCAATGAGTATCGGTGAATGTTCAAAGTAGCCCTTGAAGCTGATGGAGACGACCGGGACAACCGGGAAATAGAACATGCCTTCCAGGTCTATCGGGCGAAAGTCCTCGCCGTCCAGCGTCAGGGCGATGGTGTAAGGGTTATGGCAGTGGATGACGGCGTGAGCTTCCGGATTGTGCCGGTAGACAGCACGGTGAACGTGCTGATCCTGCGATGCTTGTTCGACATCCGCATCGTCCATCGTGCAGTGCACCAGGTCGTGTGTGTCCAGCAGGTCGGCGCATGCTCCGGTAGGTGTGATCATGAAGTCGCCGTCAACACGGTAGGAGATGTTTCCGCTGTGGGAACCG
>JARFQC010000206.1 GCA_029287965.1 Arenicellales bacterium | reverse complement strand
AGAAGCATCGTGATCAACGGCGACAGAAGCCAGGTGCATGAATTCGTCGGCGACCTCGACAAGTGGCCGGCCTGGTCTCCCTGGGAAAAGGCGGATTCATCGATCATTGTGTACCCGGGCGATTCCTCTAGTGGGATGGGCGCCAGCCAGACATGGAAAGGTGACAGCGGTAGCGGTTACCTGGTCTTCACGGACACTTCGGAAGAGGATGGCATCAAGTATGACCTGCTGTTTGATGACCGGGACAAGGCAAGGGCCGTGATCAGCTACAGTGGTCCGGAAGGGGCAACGCAGGTCACATGGTCTATGAAAGGCGATATGGAAAACAGCATGATCACCGGGCCTTACATCGCCATGAGTATGGATATGATTGTGGGCAGGTTGTTCAGCCAGGGGCTGGAGGATCTGAAAGAAGAAGTCGAAAAGCTTAATTACTAGGGCGACTGAATGGACGTCAAACTGATCCAGCTGTCAGATTCACACCTCCACGAACAACCCGGAAAGCGCCTGATCGGCATCGATACCGATGCCAGCCTACGTGCCGTCGTCGATCTGGCTGGCGCGGAAGAGAATGTCAATGCAATTCTGGCTACCGGCGACCTGAGCCAGGACGGCAGTCTGCAGAGCTACCAGCGTTTTGTTGAGTTCGTCAGCCCACTGAATGTTCCGATACACTGGCTGCCGGGCAATCACGATGACGTCGATTATTTTCATGCTCCACAGGACGGCTTTCCCTTGTCCTCCCGTTCAACCCTGGACCTGGGTGCATGGCGGATCATCATGCTGGACTCGGTTGTGCCCGGCAAGGATCACGGCAAGCTGGCCCAGAGTGAACTGGATTACCTGGCTGACCAGATGCAGGATTGCGACGGGCGCCATTGCCTGGTTGTCCTGCATCACCAGCCGATTGCAACGGGTGCCGACTGGCTGGACACCATGCAGCTGTATAATGACGGCGCTTTTTTCAATGTGATCCAGCAATACGACACCGTGCGTGCGGTCATCTACGGTCATGTACACCAGGCGTTCGTCAAGGATCTCGATGGCATCCGCTTCATGAGCGTTCCATCCACCTGTTTCCAGTTCAAACCGGACAGCGTAGGTTTTGCCCTGGATGATGCGTTGCCCGGTTATCGCTGCCTGGTGCTGAAGGAGTCAGGCAGCATAGAAACAGAAGTACGGCGCGTGGCTGAATTCGATTTGAGCCTGGATAAAGACGTCGAAGGCTATTGACAGCCCCGTTTGCGGCTTGTACCGCAACTGGCGTCATATTATAATCCGCCGGCTTCGGGCCTGCTGGTCCGGACTACACAATCCGATTAACTCCTTGCTTCACTGCACAGACAGGAAGCTACAACCGTAGGGAGACCCAATGAGACATTACGAAATCGTGTTCCTGGTGCATCCGGACCAGAGCGAACTCGTGCCTGCCATGGTGGATCGTTATACAGCGATCGTAGAAAAGGCAGAAGGCAAAATTCACCGCATCGAGGACTGGGGTCGTCGCCAGATGGCTTACTCGATCAACAAAATTCACAAAGCGCACTACGTTCTGATGAACATCGAGTGCTCACTCGATACGCTGCGCGAAATTGAAAATATCTTCCGTTTCAACGATGCCATTATTCGTTCCATGGTGATGAAGAAGGATGAAGCCATTACCGAAGCATCACCGCTGATGGAAGAAAAGAACAAGGAAGAAAGCTCCCGCCGTGAAGAGCCAAGAAGCGAAGCCCCTGCCAAGGCAGAGGCTGCTCCTGAAGCGAATGAGGGCGAGACAGTAGAGCAGGAAGGGGAGTCGTCCAGCGATGACGCCTCGCAAGAAGAAACCGCAGCGGAGGCCAGCTGATCATGTCACGATTCTACAGACGCAGGAAATACTGTCGTTTCACCGCCGAGGGCATCAAGGAGATCGATTACAAGGATCTCGAAACGCTCAAGGCCTATGTCGGTGAATCCGGAAAAATCATTCCGAGCCGCAACACGGGTACCAAGCCCAAGTATCAGCGCCAGCTGGCACGTGCCATCAAGACTGCACGTTACCTGGCACTGCTGCCTTACACAGACAACCACCCCCGTTAACACCCGGTAAGGATATTCAAATGGAAGTTATATTGCTTGAAAAAATCCGCAACCTGGGTGATCTGGGCGACCAGGTCAGTGTTAAGCCGGGTTATGGAAGAAACTACCTCATACCACAGGGTAAGGCTGTCAACGCCACACCCGAGAACAAGGAAATCTTCGAGAGCCGCAGAGCTGAGCTCGAGAAAGCTGCCAACGATGCCCTGACCAGGGCAACCGGGCGTGCCAGGGCAATGGAAGAACTCGTCCTCGAGATCGCCCAGCGTGCCAGTGATGAGGGCAAGCTGTTCGGATCAGTCGGTATCCACGAAATCGTCGATGCGGCCGCGGCCAAAGACATCGAGATCGACAAATCTGAAGTACACATGCCTACCGGAGCTATCAAGCTCACCGGTGAATATGATGTAGAAGTTGCCCTGCATCCTGAAGTGACTGTTGCTATAAAAATTATCGTAGCCGCAGAATAAAACACTCAGCAGCAACATGACGGGGCCGTGTATGACACGGCCCCGTTTTTTTTGGGTACTAGATAATGAAATCTCTTGCGACTGGTGCGGGCAGACGGTATAAACAGTCTTTCCGGTAAGTCCTCACCAGTATAATAAATTACATTACAAAGAATATATAAGTATATGATAATAAATAAGTATATCTAGCGAATGGACCCTGATAGCAAAGCAGACAACTTAAGACTGCCGCCTCATTCTCTCGAAGCAGAACAATCTGTCCTCGGCGGTTTGATGCTCGACAGCAGTCGCGCAGCAGACGTCATGGAAATACTCGTCGCAGACGACTTTTACCGTCGTGATCATCGCCTGATCTTCAGCGCCATCCATGGCCTGACCAACGACAACATCCCGGCGGACGTGATCACGGTTCAGGAATACCTGGACAACTGCGGCGAATCGGAGAAGGCCGGCGGGCTGGTTTACCTTGATGAATTAACGCGCAATACCCCCAGCGCCACGAACATCATTGCCTATGCAACGATTGTTCGTGAACATTCGATACTTCGCCGGCTGCTGACTACAGTCAATGACATTGGTCAGACCGTTCACCAGCCTGAAGGTCGCACACCTTACGAGGTGCTGGACAACGCAGAGCAGCGGATTTACGAGATATCGGACAGCGGAGCGAAGCGCGGCAGCGGTTTCGTTGCGGCGAAGGAACTGATGAAGGATGCCATCAAGAGCATTGAAGAATTATTCAACAACAATTCAGAAATCACCGGATTGTCGACCGGGTTCAGCGATCTCGACAAGCTCACGACAGGTCTGCAGAAGTCGGACCTGGTCATCGTTGCCGGACGACCCTCCATGGGCAAAACATCCTTTGCCATGAACCTGGCAGAAAATGCCGCACTCGAGAGCAATGCGGCAGTCGCAATATTCAGTATGGAAATGTCCGGCGAACAGCTGATCCGGCGCATGCTGACATCACTCGGCCGCATCGATGCGCAACGCGTCCGCACCGGTAAACTGACTGACGACGACTGGTCCAGGCTTACCTCTGCCATCAATCTGCTCGACAGGACGAGTGTGCACATCGATGATACGCCCGGCCTGACACCCAGCGAGATCAGGGCACGCTGCCGACGGCTGGCCGCCCAGCATGACGGCAAGCTGGGGCTGATCATTATCGACTATCTGCAATTGATGACGCTGGGCGGGTCATCCGAAAACCGCGCTACTGAACTATCCACCATTACGCGTTCCCTGAAAGGCCTGGCAAAGGAAATAAACGTACCCGTGATTGCCCTTTCGCAGCTTAACCGCAGTCTTGAACAGCGCACGGATAAACGCCCCGTGATGTCCGATCTTCGTGAGTCCGGGTCTATCGAGCAGGATGCCGACCTGATCATGTTCATCTACCGCGACGAAGTCTACAACGATGAAACGGACGCAAAGGGCATCGCCGAGATAATCATTTCCAAGCAGAGAAACGGGCCAATCGGTACCGTCAAACTGACCTTCCTGGGTCAGTACACCAAATTCGAGAATTACGTCGATCCAATCAGTGCCAGTGCAGCAGGTGCCGATTACTACTGATGCACCGCAGCACAGCAGCAAACACAATACTCGTGTTGAAGATCAAACCGGGGATCACCCGTTGAGGCCTGTTCGCGCCATTTTCGACCGCCAGGCACTGGCATACAATTTATCCCGGGCCAGGCAGATGGCCCCGGATGCCCGGGTGATGGCGATCCTCAAAGCCAACGCCTATGGCCATGGCCTGCTCGAGTCTGCCACTGCACTCGATGCTGCCGATGCATTCGGCATGCTGGATCTGGCCGATGCTGCACGATTGCGCAGTGAAGGCATCAGCAAACGCATCTGCCTGCTGGAGGGCTTGTTTCGTGACGA
>JARFQC010000202.1 GCA_029287965.1 Arenicellales bacterium | reverse complement strand
GTTGGCATCCGCTTCTACCAGCAGGCTGATCTTCAGACCGGGACACAGTACCGCCTTGGCACGCAGAACATGCTTGAGACGCGGCAGGCTGATCCTGGGTGAATCGAAGAACTGCGGATCAGGCCAGAAATGCACCAGTGTGCCGTTATTCTTCTTGCCGACACTGCCGATTACCTTGAGATCAGACTGGCGTTTGCCGTCGGCAAAGACCTGCTCATATTCTTTGCCGCCACGCCGGATGCGCACGTCCAGTTTACTTGACAGGGCATTGACTACGGAGACGCCGACACCGTGCAGGCCACCCGAAAAGCGGTAATTCTTATTGGAAAACTTGCCGCCGGCATGCAGCCGGGTAAGGATGACTTCTACACCGGACACCCCTTCGCGCTTATGCTTGTCGACCGGCATACCGCGACCGTTGTCCGCCACGGAAACGGATCCGTCCTTGAACAATGCGATGCGAATCTCAGAACAGTGGCCGGCAACGGCTTCATCGACACTGTTGTCGACAACTTCCTGGATCAGGTGATTGGGACGTTCGGTCTGGGTGTACATACCCGGACGCTTGCGGACCGGATCTAGACCGGTGAGGACCTCGATACTCGAGGCGTCGTAGGCACTGCTCATCGAAGTTGCTGGATCCTCTGGCAATCAGTCATCGTAGTTGTCTTCCCGGTAAGTCTTGTACTTGAGCCGGTCGACAATGATGTTCTTCGGGGCGGCCCGATACAGCTGGGTACACAGAATCAGGCTCAATAAATCCTGCCTGAAGCGCTGCTCGGGCACGTCGATTATAACCTGCCACTCGGGATTATCCAGCGAGACCAGCGGCCCCTCGGCACCGGCAACGGCATAACGTTTATACCGTTTCGTGCCGCAGTGATAACCCTCGAAAAATACCGTACGGCTGTTGCTCGGAGACCTTGCAACGACGGTGAGACGGACAATATTGTCCTTGCCCGGCATTATCGAAACCAGGTCGACCAGGTATTCCATGCCGGACGGGGTAGTGTTGAACAACACCAGGTTCCTGTCGCTCGGATAGGCAGGCAGACTGCCTGGAGACTTCTCCGTCCATTTGCGCCCTGCGCGTTCGTCATACTGGTAATTTTCATCGATTTCGCCCATCGGAGACTGGGCAAACACCACCGCTGGGCTGGCCAGCAGGATGCACAATAGATAGTTAATAAAGGTACTATTTTTCATATGACCGGGCATTGTACTGCAACATGCACACCTATTGCTTTACCGCATTGCCCGGATTGACCCGTCACGCACACTGGGATAGCTTTGCGTACCCTTACGCACCTGGAATCGAAACCCATGCCCAAAGCCAAAGCCGCCGCCCCCAGTTTTGAGGAAGCCCTGCACGAACTTGAAGAAATCGTCGCCCGCATGGATAGCGGGCAGTTATCCCTGGAGGACTCCCTGCAGCAGTTTGAGCGCGGCGTCGAACTCAGCCGCATCTGCCAGACCAGCCTCAAGACCGCCGAGCAGAAAGTGGAAAAGCTGGTGAAAAAGCACGGCGAATTTGCCATCGAACCGTTTCAGGACGCCTCAGAGCAAGACTGACACAAGACCGTGACTGATCTTGAAGCCCAGCTGAATACCTGGCGCAATCGCCTGGAGGACCATCTTGACCAGGCACTGCCCGGTGAAGATGACGAACCGCGTGCTCTCCATGCTGCCATGCGCTACTCGACACTAGATGGCGGAAAACGGCTGCGTGCCTGTCTCGTCTACCTGACCGGCAATGCGCTGGGTGCACCCGCAGAGGAACTCGATGCACCTGCCGCAGCGGTGGAACTGATACATGCCTATTCGCTGGTCCATGACGACCTGCCCTGCATGGACGACGACGATCTGCGCCGCGGCAAACCGAGCTGCCACAAGGCCTGGGATGAACCAACCGCGATGCTGGTCGGGGATGCCCTGCAATCACTGGCCTTTGAACTGCTCGCTGCCAGCAGGCATAGCAGGGCAGCTGAGATGGTGCATGTGCTTGCCCGGGCGTCCGGCTCTCTGGGCATGGCGGGCGGCCAGGCACTGGACCTCGGCGCTGTCGGCCGGACACTGAATCTCGGTCAACTCAGGCAGATGCATGCACTGAAAACAGGCGCGCTGATCGGTGCGGCGGTTGAACTGGGCGCCCTGGCCGCAGAAACAGACGAAGCGGCCACCCTCGCCGCGTTGCGAAATTACGCAGCGGCCATTGGCTTGGGGTTCCAGATTAGAGACGATATATTGGATATTGAAGGAGATACCGACACGTTAGGCAAACAAACCGGCTCCGACGCAGAGCTGGACAAGCCTACTTACCCGAGCCTGCTGGGCCTGCAGGGGGCCAAGCAAGCTGCCCGGCAGGCCCGCGACGAAGCCATCGAGTCACTCAACACCCTGGATATCGACACTCGCCAGCTCAGCGCGTTAGCTGACTATGTCACAAATCGAATATACTAATGTGATGGACACGCCTAACCCATCCGGGTCAGACGCCGGGTTGAGCGGCTCGTCTCTCCTGAGTGATATCGATACACCCGCTGATCTGCGCCTGCTGGAACTGCAGGACCTTCCTGCACTTGCCCAGGAACTACGCGACTTTCTTATCGATTCCGTGTCCAAAACAGGCGGCCATCTCGCGGCCGGACTCGGCACCGTCGAGCTCACCATCGCCCTGCACTACGTATTCAATACACCCGATGACCGGCTGGTATGGGACGTCGGCCACCAGACCTATCCGCACAAGATCCTTACCGGTAGGCGTGATGCCCTGCACACCATTCGTCAGAGCGGTGGACTGTGCGGTTTCCCGACCCGCGATGAAAGTGAATTCGACACCTTCGGTGTCGGCCACTCGAGCACCTCGATCAGCGCCGCACTGGGTATGGCGGCTGCCGCGGCGGAACAGAAAATTTCACGTGAGGTCATCGCTGTGATCGGCGATGGCGCGATGAGTGCAGGCATGGCATTCGAGGCGCTCAACAACGGCGGAGAACTGGACGCCAACCTGCTGGTGATACTGAACGACAATGAGATGTCGATCTCCTCGAATGTCGGCGGCATGTCCAATTACCTGGCACGCATCATGTCGGGCCGCACCTACAGCAAGGCCCGCCAGGGCAGCAAATCCATACTCAGCCGCATGGGCCCGATGTGGAAGCTGGCGAAGCGCACCGAAGAACACATGAAAGGCATGATCATGCCCGGCACGCTGTTCGAGGAACTCGGCTTCAACTACATCGGACCGATCGACGGTCATGACATCAACACGCTGGTCAAAACGCTGCAAAATATGCAGCAGCTGGAAGGGCCGCGCTTTCTCCATGTCATCACGCGCAAGGGCAAGGGCTATGCACCTGCCGAAGCCGATCCCTGCACGTACCATGGCGTATCGCCCTTCGACATTGAAACCGGCGAAAGCATCAAACCTCCATCTGCCGTGCCCGGCTATTCCAGCATATTCGGCCAGTGGCTGTGCGACATGGCCGAACAGGATGAACGCCTGGCCGGCATCACGCCTGCCATGTCGGAAGGTTCCGGCATGGTCGAATTTTCCGAGCGCTTCCCTGACCGGTATTACGATGTGGGCATTGCCGAGCAGCATGCCGTGACATTCGCTGCCGGCATGGCCGTTGACGGCATGAAACCCGTCGTCGCGATCTACTCCACCTTTCTTCAGCGCGCCTACGATCAGTTGATACACGATGTCGCATTGCAGAACCTGCCCGTCGTGTTTGCCATCGACCGGGCCGGCCTGGTCGGCGCTGACGGCCCCACGCATGCAGGCGCATTCGATCTTTCCTTCCTGCGCTGCATCCCCAACATGACCATCATGGCGCCCTCTGACGGCAACGAATGCCGCAAGATGCTGACTACGGCGTACGGTATGGAAACCCCTGCCGCGGTGAGGTACCCGCGCGGCTCGGGGCCGGCAGTCGAGATCGGCCCTGACCTTGACCAGATAGAGATCGGCAAGGCCAATGTACGACGGGAAGGCAGGCATATCGCCATCCTGGCGTTTGGCAGCATGGTCCACACGGCACTTGAGGCGGCTGAAGAACTGAATGCAAGCGTCATCGACATGCGCTTTGTGAAACCTCTCGACGAAACCCTTATCCTGAAGCTGGCGCTGGAGAACGACTTGCTGGTGACACTGGAAGAAAATACCATCAAGGGCGGTGCAGGCAGCGCCGTGGCTGAATTCCTCGCTGCCAGCCAGGTTGTCACCCCACTCCTGCTGCTGGGTCTGCCTGATGAGTTTATCGAACACGGCGACACGGCCACACTGCACGCTGAATGCGGACTGGACCCGGCCGGCGTGACTAAAGCCATACGAAATGTATTGCCTGCCAACCTTGCCCGGTCAACGGAATACGCCTAGAATTTCTCCCCCTTTAACATCCCGACCGCCCCGTACCGAGAATTAGCAACGTGACAGATACTTCAACATCGTGTGAAACCGGCCATTGTGAAGAAATCGAGGACGTGCAGAACCGCGCCGACACGAGACAGATCACAATCAACAAGGTAGGCATCAAGGACATCCGTCATCCGGTACGTGTGCGTGACCGCAGTGAGGGTGAACAGCACACAATCGCCAATTTCAACATGTACGTGGAACTGCCGCATAATTTCAAAGGCACGCATATGTCCCGTTTCGTCGAGATCCTCAACGAGCACGAGCGGGAAATATCCATCAAGTCGTTCAAGACCATGCTGAAAGAGATGGGTCAGCGGCTCGAAGCGGAAACCGGACACATCGAGATGTCCTTCCCCTATTTCATCAACAAGAAGGCCCCGGTATCGGGCGTCGAAAGCCTGATGGACTACGAAGTAACCTTTACCGGTGAACTGAACAAGGACGGTACATCCCTGAATCTCAAGGTCGTTGTCCCGGTGACATCACTGTGCCCCTGCTCGAAAAAAATCTCCGACTATGGCGCGCACAACCAGCGTTCGCATGTGACCGTTTCGATCAAGGCCAACAGCTTCATGTGGATAGAGGAACTGATCGAAATGATCGAGGCACAGGCAAGTTCGGAGCTTTACGGCCTGCTCAAACGTCCCGATGAAAAGCATGTCACCGAATACGCCTATGACCATCCCAAGTTCGTTGAAGACATGGTGAGGGATGTGGCGGCCATCCTCAACAAGGACAACCGAATCGACTCATACGTGGTTGAATCCGAGAATTTCGAATCAATACACAACCATTCTGCCTATGCACTGATTGAGCGGGACAAAACCGCCGGCTGATTATTTCCAGTCAGAAATTTTCAGACACCCTTGTCACCCACCAGGTGCGGCATATAACGGCCTGAAAAAACCAGCGCCTCATCGACCGGCAAAGGCCTGCTGATCAGGTAGCCCTGCAGGTAATCACACTGCCGCTCGGCGATGTAATTGAGCTGTGCTGCCGTTTCCACCCCTTCCGCCACAATGGTCATATCAAACGAGTGGCCGATCTTGATAACCGCGTCGACCAGGCTCGCGTCATCCGGGTCCCTGGAGATGTCACTCACGAAGCTGCGGTCAATCTTGACGATATCAAAGCTGAAGCGGCGCAAATGTTCCAGCGATGACTGTCCGGTGCCAAAGTCATCCAGCGCCAGGCGCACACCGAGCTTTTTGACCTTGCGCAGGAACAGGTCGGCCTTGTCGACATAACCGGTCAGCGCATCTTCCGTAAGCTCAATCACCAGTGTTTCAGGCATCAGCGAACCGTCCTTGAGTCGATGCTCCATGGCGTTGGCAAACGCATCATCGTTCAGCAGACGCGCCGTCAGGTTGATGCTCAGGTAAATGTCTTTTTGACCGGATTGCAGAAGCTGATCCTGCATGACCGCTGTCTGATCCAGCAGCCAGTCAGTAACCGCGGTAATCAGCCCGCTGTCCTCGAGCACATCGAGAAAACTGTTCGGCGCCAGCAGGCCCTGCTCGGGATGATTCCACCTGAGCAGACTTTCAAAGCCAACCAGTCGCTTGCTGCGGGTAGACACGATCGGCTGGTAGTGAACTTCGAATTCGCTACGTTCGACGGCATGGCGCAGTTCCTTTTCCATTACCATCTGGTTTTCCGCAAGGCGGGACATTTCCTCCGAGTGGAACCGGTACTGGTTGCGGCCGTGCTGCTTGGCTTCATACATTGCCGTATCGGCGGCACGCAGCAGGTCACTTGCATGCAGGACATCCATTGGCGCCAAGGCAATGCCAATCGATGTACTGACGTGCAATTCGTGATCTCCGAGCAAAAACTTCGTGCTGAATGCGGTCAGTATTCTTTCGGCGATATCCGTAACCTGCTGGGCATCGTCGATACGCTCAACGATAATCGTAAACTCGTCGCCTCCAAAGCGTGCAATGGTTGCGTCGTCCCGGCTGATGACCTCTGACAGGCGCATCGAGACTTCCCTGAGCAGCAGGTCACCGACACCATGCCCGAGGGTGTCGTTGATCTGTTTGAAGCGGTCAAGATCCAGGAACATAAGCGCAACGTTCTGCCCTGAATGGTTGGCATCCTGGATGGCCTGTTCCAGCCTGCGATTAAACAGCACCCGGTTTGGCAACTGGGTAAGCAGGTCGTGGTGAGCGAGATGGTCGAGGCGGTCCTGGCGATTGCGCACCTGCCGCTGCATCTGGTGGAAGGCATCCGCCAGCTCACGTGTTTCGCGCAACATGGTTATTTCACTGAGGTTTACCGATTCACCGGAAGCCTCTTTCTTCAGTGCATGGGTCGTCTTTGAAATAGGCCTGAGCACCAGGCGATTGAACGACATGTAGCCGGCGAAGGTAATCAGGATGATTGCACCGGTAATCGCCAGCAGGACAAATGCCAGCCAGCGGGCAGTGTCAGTCAGGCGCGTGATATCGCTGGCTGACTGGACATCGAGATCGAGCTGCAGCGAAGAGATGCGCTGCTGGAGACGCTCAATGATGGGATAGATGTCCTGCCTCAGCACGACCAGGTCCATGCGCCAGTCGTCCCGGGTCAATGCATCAAACAGGTCGTCCTTGGCATTGGCCCAGCGCTGGTAGTTCGCTTCCAGCTCAGGCAGCATCTCCTCGCCAAGCAGCCCCAGCCGGCCTTCGGCGCCATACTCCTGCAGGCGGGTAATGTCATCGCCCAACTTAGCGATATAGGTTTCGATATTATCGTTTCGTGCGTCCATACCGGTTTCGTTGTTGGCCGAGAACACACCAAACCGGTTGGCTATGTACAATCTCAGCTCCGCGGTCATCCGCACCCAGCCCATGCGAATTTCGTACACCAGCAACAGTGGATCGCGTGATGCTTCGACAGAAAAGTCTTCTTCCAGCTCTGCAGCGATCTCACTCAACAGCGTCATTGAGCTGATGAAGTTGGGCAGCAGGCGGTCTTCCATGATTGATGTGGCCGGAAACCAGCGTGCATCATTTATGCGTATGCTGACAATTTCGTTTGAGCTGCGCTGCAGTTCAACCAGGTCATTGCGCATTTCGCCGATTAATCCCCTTGAACCCTCACCCACGCCCGGTCCGGCCATCTCGTGCAACTGCTCGAGAGCCAGCGACAATTTATTCATCTGGCCGGCCAGCTCCCTGAGCGCATGCTTGTCAGGATCGATTACGATATCCTGCAGCAGCTTTTGCATGCTGTTGATTTCAGCCAGCACATCGGCCAGCAGCATCGATGTCTGTGCGCGTGCAGAGATCTTGTCGATCTGGGTATAACTGGTGCGCTGGAACTGGAGATAACCGAATGCGGCCGTAAGGATGAGGCTCACGGTAAGCAACAGTGCGAGTGTCAGGTAGCGATTTCGGTAGGAATCGAGGAATTCGCCCATTTTGCCAATAATCTTCATTCTTGCAGCGAGTCCTTCTGAACGTAATAGTTCTCATCAAGGACACGCAGGATGATTTCACGATGCTCGTTGTATTCCCTGTCTGTTGCCGGCCTGATCGCGGTCAGGTTCACGGCCTTGAGCAGTCGCTTTCCTTTCATGCTGTCGTTGAGGGATAAAAATGCGGACTTGATGGCCCGCACCGTACTGTCATCCAGCCTGCTGCTGACACCCCACGGCAGATGGGTTACGGGTTCACTGCGTGCCACCATGCGCAGGCGGTCGTTACCGAACAGCTTCTTCACACCGGGCATCCTGTCCGCCACGTCGCCTACACCGGCTGCATCCGCCTGACGGTAATAAAGGCTCTTTAATGCTTCAAGGGGATGCAGAGTCGAACGGGAGAAATAGTCCTGGCTTTCCAGGCCTGCCTGCTCGAGCATGTCCGTGGCCATGATGGAGGCCACCATGGCCTGCCTGCCGCCGCCCAGCACGACCCATTTTCCGCGCAGGTCGGCAAGTGTCCTGATCGGGCTGTCCTCGCGCACCCACAAGGCTGAAGCGATCGTATCCTTGCCGAATTCCTCGTTCTTGAGAATGACCACATAGCCTTTCTCGAAATGAGATCGCACATAGTGATACTGGTTCATGTGAGCGATGTCGTATTCACCCGCTGACAATCTCTTCCAGAATGAGGGCATATCCGGCGGTACGTCGAGACGAATATCGAAACCGCTCTGCCTGGCGACATATTCAATCAGCGGTGTGTACGCAGTAACCGTTTTTTCGACGCCGCTGCGCGGAAATACGCCTACCGTAAGCGTCTTGGCGAGTGACGGCAGCGGTATCGCAATGATGGCCAGCGTAAATGTGATCAGCAGCAGTCGGTTTCGGATCATTGTTATAATTAAAATTTCCGGTATGCCTGACACTGAAGTGTAGACTATTTCACGGGCATCAGCGCTTGGTTAAAACCATTGTGTTTCCGGAGTGATTGATGTCCAGTTGGCCGAGAAACGACATGCCGAGAAGTATTTCACCCGGTCCCGGGTCGGTGATGATGGCTGCCGAGATGTTGTCCAGCTCAATGGAACCCACGGTGACTTTTTCTAAAGTCACTTCGTACATGGGAACCAGGCCATTCGCCGTAGAAGCTAGCGACTTGCGGCCGCTTTCGTAGTCGATGTCCAGGCTCTGCGCCATGCTGACGCTCATGGCGATACTGTTCGCCCCGGTATCGACCAGGAAGGTCACAGACTTGTTGTTGATTTCGCCTTCTGCATGAAAAAAACCATTGCCGCTTTTTTCCAGTGTCACCGTTGATTCATATGCCACTGCCACCTCGCCCTCCGGGTCGCTGACGGGGCCGTCTGACGCGACGATATGCAAGTCGATCTCTTCCTGCTTGCCGTCGATCTCCACGATGGCAGACTGCGTCGTGGAGGAAATAAGCGTGACACCCTCGAGGCTGGTCTCGCCGACACGCAGCATTCTCCGGTTGCCGTCAATGACGAGGATCGCCTTGTCGTTGAACAACACGTAAACCCCGAGTGATTTGACCGCGCCTGCCTGGCTGGTGAACATCATCGTCACAACACAGATTGCTGCCATCACATGGCCGCGCCATTTTGTCTGTGTACTTGTCGTCATGCTATAAGTGTTCCCGCCGTGAGCTGG